>JANMCS010000274.1:0-4449 GCA_031361405.1 Betaproteobacteria bacterium | reverse complement strand
AGCCCATCCTCACCGCCGGTGACCGAATGCCACTTCACCGCCACGAACCAGAATACCTGCCCGAACGCGATCGTGAGCAGCGCATAGTAGATGCCGCGGCGATGCGAGATGAGTAGAGCCACGAGGCCGCCCAGCACCGCCGCCGCCAGCACGGCGCCGACGAGATCGAACCAGAGATTGCTCCACACCCGCAATTGCAACAGTCCGAACGCATAGGCGCCCACGCCAAAGAACGCGCCGTGGCCGAACGACGGCAGCCCCGAATTGCCGAGCAGCAGGTTGTAGCCCATCGCGTAGATCATGAAGATCGCGATCTCGACGGCCAGGTACTGGTAAAGGCCGATCCGCGCCATCCATAGCGGGCTGGTGCCCATGATCACCGCCAGCGCAATGAACGGCCACGGCAGCGCGGCCACCGGCGTCGCGCGGGCAAAGGCGAGCAGCAGGTGGGGGGGATGGACAGAAGTGGTTGGCATCGAAGGAATGGCGTTGAAGGGGTAGACGTCGGCCCCGGGCAATGTTCCAATTCATTCCAAGATAGAATAAACGTTCCAAATTGACAAGCCCCGCGTGCGGGGTCGAGGAATCTGCCCATGCCGGCCAGCACCCGTTACGACGATCTCGCCCGCTCCATTACGGAGAGCTATCCGCAGTTGCCCAATCGGCTGCAGGGCATCGCGCGCTTCGCGCTGGGCAACCCCGACGCCATGGCGCTCTCCACGGTGGCGGAGATCGCGCGCGAAGCTGCCGTGCCGCCCTCAGCCGTGATCCGTTTCGCCAATGCGCTCGGCTATCCCGGCTTCACCGACCTGCAGCGCATCTATCGCGAGCGCCTCGTCGCGCGCTCGGCCACCTATCGCGAACGCATCGAGCAATTGCGCCGCACCGGCGGTGACAAGGGCCACCTGGTGCCGCAGTTGATCGAGAGTTCCATCCACGAACTGGAACGGCTGCGTGACCACTTTGACGCGCGCCGGCTCGACGTGGCCACCGGCCACATTCTTGCTGCGTCGAACGTTTACCTGCTGGCGCAACGGCGGGCGTTTCCGGTGGCCGGCTACCTCGCCTATGGCCTCGCGCAACTCGAGATCCGCGCGTTCCTGCTCGACTCGGTCGGGGGCATGTTGAGGCAGCAACTGGCGGTCGTCGGCGAGGGCGACGTGCTGGTGGCCGCCAGCTTCCGCAACTACACCGCTGAGGTCGTCGACATGGCCACGCTGGCGCGCGAGCGCAGCGCCACGGTGATCGCCATCACCGATCACGCCGTGTCGCCGCTGGCCCGCGTGGCGCAGGTGACAATCGAGATCGGCGACGACCCCGAGGCGCCATTTCGCTCGCTGGTGGCGCCGCTGTGCGCCGCGCAGGCGCTGGTCATGGCCGTGGGTTATGCGCTGGCCGAGCGCAATGGTCGCACCAGAGCTGCAAGGAAACCGCGCCGCACTTGACAGGCCGCGTCAATGGAATGAATATTCCACTTTCTGGCCGAACAGAACGATTGAATCGTCCGCGGCCGACCACCCGCCTGGAGGCATCGATGAACGAAAAGTCCCCGGTTTCCCCGACCAACGCCGGTACCTACATCACGCCGTCCGCGCCCGATACGTCACGCCGTTCGTTGCTGAAGACCATCGCGGCCGGTGCCGGCGCGGCGACTTTTTTCGGGCCGTGGAAAGAGAATCGCGTGTGGGCGCAGGCGGCGCAGAAGAAGCCGTTGGTGATCGGTCTCACGATGGACGCGTCGGGCCAGTACGCCGCCTCCGGCGGCATGGAACGCCTTGGCGCGATGATGGCGATCAAGGAATTCAACGACAAGGGCGGCGTGCTGGGACGGCGTATCGAGTCGATCCACATGGACACCGAAACCACGCCGGCCACCGGCTCGCGCGTGGCCGAGCGGATGATCACGCGCAACGAAGCGGCGTTCCTCATCGGCGGCGTGCATTCCGGCGTGGCCAATGCCATTTCGCAGGTGGCGCAGAAATACGGCTGCATCTACTTCAACTGCAATTCGAGTTCCCCCACCGAGTCCGGCAAGGATTGCCATCGCGTCAAGTTCGTCTGGGACGGCAATGGCACCAACTTCGCCGAGGCCATCGTGCGCAACGCGATGAAGGCCAATGGCAAGAATTGGGTGCTGCTGACCAACGACTACGTGTGGGGCCACACCACCAGCAAGGCCACGCGCCAGCTGGTGGAGGCGTACGGCGGCAAGATCGTCGACGAATTGTTGATCCCGCAGAACACGCGCGACTTCTCGTCGTATCTCATCAAGCTGCAGCAGATCAAGCCGGATGTGGTGGCCGCCGCGGTGGGCGGCGACGACATCAAGGCACTGCGCCAGCAGGTGGTGCAGCTGGGGCTGCAGAAGAAGATGGCGTGGATCAATAACCAGCAGGACTGGCCGGACGTCTACGGCCTGGGACCGGAGCAGATCTTCGGCGTGTTCGGTACCAACTGGTACTGGCGCCTCGACCTGCCCGGCATCAAGGAATTCGTCGCCAGCTACCAGAAGGTCTATCCAGGGATGGCGATCCAGGTGCCGGGCAACGTCTACTACAACGGCTACGTGTCCACGCGCGAGCTCCTGCGCTGCATCGAGGAAGCCGGCACCACGGCCAACCTCCCGGTGATCAAGAAGCTCGAAGGCCGCAAGATGGGGGCGCGCGATCGCATGCAGGCCTACGATGCATGGATCGATGCGTCCACGCACCAATGCCAGCAGACGATCTACATGGCCACGTACAACGACCAACCCGCGGCCAAGGACGATATCTTCCGGATCCTGACGCAGTCCGAGCCGAAGGAGGTCGAGGACAAGGATTCGTTCAAGACCTGCAAGCTCGAGACCTACGAGGCCACGCCTACGTACGAGATGTAAGAAGTCCACCGCGTGACGCTGCTTCCCCATCTCGTCAACGGCGTCGCACTCGGCCTGCTGTTTGCGCTGATCGCCCTCGGGTTCATGCTGGTCGTGAGCCTGATGGAGACCATCAACCTCGCGCATGGCTCGTTCTTTGCGCTGGGCATGTACGTGGCACTGATGCTGATCGCGCCCACGGGCGAATTCGCCGGCGCGTACACCGCGTCGTGGCGCGCATTGCCGCTCGAGTGGCGCTACACGCTGGCCCTGCTGATTGCCCCCCTCATCGTGGGTGTGGTCGGCATGGTGCTGGAGTTGGCGCTACGCCGCACCTACGGCCGCGATCCGCTGTACGGATTGCTGCTCACCTTCGGTGCCGCGCTGGTGCTGGAGGAAGGCATCCGCGCCATCTGGGGTTCCACCGAAAAGCAGTTGCCGCTGCCGGATGTCATTGCGGGCGCGTTCATGGTGGGCGACCTCATCTATGCGCGCTATCGCCTCTTCGCGTGCGCGTTCGCGGCGCTCGCCATCGGCGCGCTCTGGCTCTTCCTGGAAAAGACGCCGTACGGATCAATCATCAAGGCCGGCGCCCACGACAGCGAAATGGTGCGCGCGCTGGGCATCAACCTGGCGCGGCTGCGGCTCTTCGTCTTTGCGCTGGGCGTGGCGCTGGCCGGCATCGCCGGGGTGATCATGGCGCCGATCTGGGGCATGCGCCCGCACGTGGGCGTGGATGCCGTCGTGCCCGCGTTCCTGATCATCGTACTGGGCGGCGTCGGCAGTTTCTGGGGTGCGGTCGTGGCCGCGCTGCTGGTCGGCATGGTGGTGGGGCTGACCGGCGCCTATGCGTCGGAGTGGTCGCTGCTGTCGATGTACCTGCTGTTCATCGCGGTAGTCACGTTTCGCGCGCGCGGCTTCTTCGGCAAGAAGAGCGTGCTCGATGTGTGACACTGCGCTGTTCCATTCCTTGCGATCCTCATCATGACCACCACCAGTTTTCGTCCCGACGATTTCGCCGGCAAGGTCGCGCTCATCACCGGCGGCTACGGCGGCATCGGCGAGGCCATTGCGCGCGACCTCGCGCAGCTCGGCGCCACCGTGATCATCGCCGGCCGCGACGCGGACAAGGCGCAGGCGCTGGCCGACGCGCTGATTGCCAACGGCGGCAAGGCGTCGAGCATCGCCTACGACGTGCGCAACATCCCGACAATGCAGTTTGCCGTCGCCACGGCCGCGGCGCGCCACGGCACCATCGACTTCCTGGTCAACAGTGCGGGGACGCAGCAGATCGAGCCGCTGGTCGACGTGACCGAAGAAGCGTTCGACCGCGTACTGGACGTCAATCTCAAGGCCTCGATGTTCATTGCGCAGGCAGTGGCGCGTGTGCAGATCGCCACCGGCCGCGGCGGGCGGCAAGTGCACATCCTGTCGGTGCGGGCACAGCTCGGTATGCGCGATCGCGGCTACTCCGCGTACTGCAGCAGCAAGGGCGGGCTGGTCATGCTGGTGAAGCAGCACGCGGTGGAACTGGCGCGGCACGGCATCAACGTTAATGGCGTGGCACCCACCGTGGTGCGCACGAAGATGGC
>JANMCS010000243.1:0-16339 GCA_031361405.1 Betaproteobacteria bacterium | reverse complement strand
CGCTGACGGCGCTCGCGGCGCAAGGTGGATGGCCATCCGCCGATGTGGCGGCGCTCGAACAATGGCAAACGCTGGCGCACTGGATGCTCGTCAAGGACAAGCCGCAACTGCGCAGGCGTTGGACCAAGAGCGAAGGATTTCCTCCGGACGACAAGAAGCTGGACCCCAACGGTCTGCGGCCCTCCCCGAAAGCTGCGATGCTGGCGTGGCTTGACGCAGCCCGCGCAGTACCGGGATTCGTTGCAGCGCTGCATGCGGTGCGCACGCTGCCGCCGGCCCGCTATAGCGACGCAGCATGGGCGTTTGTCGCGGCCACGCTGGCGCTGTTGCCCACGCTGGCAGCGCAGCTGCAGCTGGTCTTTGCGCGCACCGGTGAAACGGATTTCAGCGAGGCCACGCTGCGCGCATTGACAGCGCTGGGCGATGCCGAAGCGCCCGGTGAACTGCTGCTGGCCGCCGATCTTTCCATTGCCCATGTGTTGGTCGACGAGTTCCAGGACACGTCGTGGACGCATCTCGAACTGATCGCCCGGCTCACGTCCGGATGGATGCCCGGCGACGGACGCACGTTGTTCGCCGTGGGCGATCCGATGCAGTCGATCTATCGGTTCCGCGAGGCCGAAGTGCGTATCTTTCTCGACGCGCAGGCCACGGGCCGCATCAACGACGTTGCGGTCGAGTGCCTGCAACTCACGCGCAATTTTCGCTCGCGGGCGCCGGTGGTCACGTGGATCAACACGGTGTTTCAGGAGGTGCTGGGCGCGGCTTCGGATCCGGCGCGCGGGGAGGTCGGCTACGCGCCGGTATTGGCCACGCGTGGGCATGCCGATGGTCCCGTGCCCACGGTGGAGCTCTTTGCCGATGCCGCTGGGGAGACCGCGAGCGCGCTGCAGCACGTGCGCGATGCCCAACGCGACGGCGCGGAAGATATCGCGATCCTGGTGCGATCGCGGGCCCATCTGGCGTCGATCCTGCCGGCGCTGCGCGATGCTGGCATCCCATTTACTGCAGTCGATCTCGAAGCCCTGTCCGAGCGGCTGGCCACGCGCGATCTGCTGACATTGACGCGCGCGCTCACGCAGCCCGCCGATGGCATCGCCGGCTTGGCGTTGCTGCGCGCACCCTGGTGCGGGCTTACGCTTGACGACTTGCTGATCATTGCCAACGCGGCCCGCAAGTCGACCGTTCTTGCAGCCATCGACCACGCGGAAACGTTGGCGCAACTGTCTGAGGATGGCCGGGCGCGGGTGACGCGCGTGCGCCATGCGCTGGCGCCGGCCTTGATCACGCGCGGCCGCATCCCCCTGCAGGACACCGTGCGTGCCGCATGGATCGCGCTGGGAGGGCCGGCATGCGGTGATGGTGATGTAGACGTCGACGGCGCGTCGCGATTCTTCACGCTGCTGGCGGCGCAGGCACAAGGCGGCGATCTGCGCGACTGGGACGAAATCGTCCTGCTCGCCGACAAGCTGTATGCCGACGCTGCGCCTGCCGCGCCGGGATCGGTGCAGGTGATGACGCTGCACAAGGCCAAGGGCCTGGAATTCGACACGGTGATCCTGCCAGGACTCACGCGCACCACGCGCCACGGCACCAGCCCGCCGCTGCGCTGGCGCCTGCGCGAGCAGGCGGCGCGTGGCAAGGTGCTGCTGCTCGCACCGCTGCACGCGCGCACCGGTGCGACGAGCACGCCTGAACCCGTATACGAATACCTGAAGGCCATCGACGCGGACGAAGGCAGCGCGGAATTGGCCCGATTGATGTACGTGGGCTGCACGCGCGCCAAGCGGTGCCTCCACCTGACGGCCGTGGTCAAGATCCAAACGGATGCGAAGACGCAGGCGCGTTCGTGGGGCGACCCGCCATCACAATCCGCATTGGCGCGACTGTGGCCGGCCGTCGCGCCGCTTGCGCAGCCGGTGGATCCACCCACCACCGCGACGTCCGACGACCCGGATGCGCGGGCGTTCATTCCGCCGCCGTTGTTGCGCTTGCCGCATGCCTGGCAAGCTGCCATGCCGCCTGCTGCACTTCCGCTCACGGCCGCACCCGACGCGATCGCTGCCGACGCCGTCCCCTTCGATTGGGCACAGGCAACGGCTGCGGCTATCGGCACGGTCGCGCATCGAATGCTGGCGGAGATTGCGCACGATGGACTCGCCGCGTGGACGCCGGCGCGCGTGACGGCATGCCGGGAACGCGTCGACGTGGCATTGGCGGGTG
This sequence comes from Betaproteobacteria bacterium, assembly GCA_031361405.1. Lineage (GTDB taxonomy): Bacteria > Pseudomonadota > Gammaproteobacteria > Burkholderiales > Casimicrobiaceae > VBCG01. The sequence goes on along the minus strand of JANMCS010000243.1, from coordinate 14,116 downwards.
AAGGTGTAGCCGCGAATTCGCGCGCTGATGCCACGGCACGCGTCCTTGCGGTATTGCAACGCACGCTGGACGACGCCCGCGGGCGCTGGCTGTTGGCCGCGGAACATGCCGAGGCGCGCAGCGAATGGGCGTTGGCCGGCGTCAACAACGGCGTCGTCGAGCACGTCACGCTTGACCGTACGTTCGTCGCGGAAGGTGTGCGCTGGATCGTAGACTTCAAGACCGGGCGCCACGACGGCGGGGACGCCACCGCCTTCCTTGACCGCGAACAAGAACGCTACCGCGCGCAACTCGAGCGCTATGCGCGGATCGTGCGTGGCTTGGACGCGCATCCGATCCGGCTGGCGCTGTATTTTCCGCTGGTGGAAGGCGGTTGGCGGGAATGGTGCTGCGACGCGGCATAAACCCGCAAAATGCGATAGAATTCAAGCCTTTGTGTCATGCTCATGCCGTCGGCCGTGCACCGCCGAACCGGATGTGTTCCCACTGTGCGTATTTTCCGCGGACTGCCCGCGCACGCCGACGGGCCGATCGCGCTGACGATCGGCAATTTCGACGGCGTGCATCGCGGCCATCAGGCCATGCTGGCGCGGCTTTGCGAAGCCGCCGAGGACCTGCGCCTGCCGCCCGCGGTCCTCACCTTCGACCCCCATCCGCGCGAATTTTTTGCGCGCGACCAGGCGCCGCCGCGATTGTCGCGGCTGCGGCAAAAACTCGAATTGTTCCGGCGCCTGGGCATCGCGCGGGTCTACATCGCGCGCTTCAACGCGGCACTGGCGGGGCTCTCGCCACAGGCCTTCATCGACGATGTCCTCGTCCAGCGGCTTGACGCGCGGTGGGTGCTCGTCGGCGATGATTTCCGCTTTGGTCAACGCCGTGCCGGCGATCTTGCCGTGCTGCGCGCACATGCCAGGACCTTCAGCGTGGAAGGCCTGCGTACGGTCGAGGTTGGCGCGGACCGCGCGTCGTCCACTGCCGTGCGCGAAGCGCTCGCCACCGGCGATCTTGCCCGCGCGGCCGCACTGCTGGGGCGTCCGTACACGATCACCGGCCGCGTGGCGCACGGCGAAAAACTGGGCCGCCAACTCGGATTTCCGACCGCGAACATCGAATTGCCGCAGCGGTCACCGCTGGCCGGCATCTTTGCCGTACGCGTGCATGGCCTGGGCGCAACATCGCGAACCGGTGTGGCCAGCCTGGGCGTGCGCCCCACGGTCAAGGCCGAGGCCAAACCGCTGCTGGAAGTGTTCGTGTTCGATTTCGACGAGGATATCTATGGTCGCCGCGTTACCGTCGAATTCCTGCACAAGCTGCGCGCCGAGGAGAAGTACGAGAACCTCGACGCGTTGACGCGGCAGATCCGTGCCGACGTCGCAGAGGCCCGCGACTATTTCGCGGCCGCCCGCCCGTAACCCTGATGGCTCCAACGAAATCCCCGATGCCCGACGATACCAAGCCCGACTACAAGCGCACCCTCAACCTCACCGATACCCCGTTTCCGATGCGTGGCGACCTGGCACGGCGTGAACCGCAATGGCTGCGCGAATGGCAGCAGAACAAGGTCTATGAAGCCATCCGCGCCGCGGCCAAGGGACGGCCGCGCTTCGTGCTGCATGACGGTCCACCCTACGCCAACGCCGACATTCACATCGGGCATGCGGTCAACAAGATCCTCAAGGACATCATTGTCAAGAGCAAGGGATTCGCCGGCTTTGATGCGCCCTACGTTCCCGGCTGGGATTGCCACGGCATGCCCATCGAAGTGCAGATCGAGAAGACGCACGGCAAGCACCTGTCGGCCGCCGATACGCAGCGGCTGGCCCGCGCTTACGCCACCGAACAGGTGGACAAGCAGCGCGAGCAATTCATGCGCCTCGGCGTGCTGGGCGAATGGGACAACCCCTACCTGACGATGGCCTACAAGAATGAGGCCGATGAAATCCGCACGCTCGGCAAGATTCTCGACAAGGGCTACGTGTATCGAGGCCTGAAACCGGTGAACTGGTGCTTCGATTGCCAGAGCGCGCTGGCAGAAGCGGAAGTGGAATACGAAGATCGCGTCGATCTCGCGATCGATGTCGGATTTCCGTTGCGCGACAGCGAACGCGCGCGCCTGGCCGAAGCCTTTGGCATGCCGGCATTGCCCGACGGCCCGGCGTATGCGGTGATCTGGACCACGACGCCGTGGACGATCCCGGCCAACCAGGCATTGAATGCACATCCGGACTTCACCTACGCGCTGGTGTCCACGCCCAAGGGCTCGCTGGTGCTGGCGGAGTCGCTGGTGGAGGCTTGCCTGCAACGCTATGGCCTTGCGGGCCACGTGATCGGCACGACTACCGGCGAAAAACTCGAGCGCATCGAATTCGTCCATCCGTTCTACGACCGGCCGTCGCCCATCTATCTAGGGGACTACGTGACCCTCGACCAGGGCACTGGTCTCGTCCACTCGTCACCGGCGTATGGCGTGGAGGATTTCCAGTCGTGCCGTCGCTATGGCATGAAGGACGACGATATGTTGAATCCGGTGCAGGGCGATGGCCGCTATGCGGAAAGCCTGCCCTTCTTCGGCGGCATGAAGATCTGGGATGCCAATTCCAAGGTCGTCGACAAGCTGCGCGAAGTCGGCGCACTGCTGCACGTCACCAAGTTCAGCCACAGCTACATGCATTGCTGGCGGCACAAGACGCCGATCATCTACCGTGCGACCACGCAATGGTTCGCCGGCATGGAAGGCACACCCGGCTTCAACGGCCACCAGCCGGCGGAGTCGCTGCGCGCGACGGCGCTGCGCGGCATCGAGGCCACCACGTTCTACCCGGCGTGGGGCAAGGCGCGCCTGCACGGCATGATCGCGCATCGTCCCGACTGGACGCTGTCGCGGCAACGCCAGTGGGGTGTACCGTTGCCATTCTTCGTCGACCGCGAAACCGACAAGCTGCACCCGGACACGATGGCGTTGCTCGAACTCGCCGCCAGCAAAGTGGAGCAGGGTGGCATCGAATCGTGGTTTGAATCCACGTACGAAGATTTTGGCGTCGACGAGAAAAAGTACCGCAAGCTCACCGATACGCTCGATGTATGGTTCGACTCGGGCGCCACGTTCGAAACCGTGCTGGGCGGCCCCGACGGCCGCACCACGCGGATGGGCTCGCATTCGGCGCAGACCGGTTTCCCTGCGGACCTGTACCTCGAAGGCTCCGACCAGCATCGCGGCTGGTTCCACTCGTCGCTGCTTGCGTCGTGCATGGTCAACGGTGTGCCGCCGTACAAGGCGCTGCTGACGCATGGCTTCGCTGTGGACGGCGAAGGCAAGAAAATGTCGAAGTCGAAGGGCAACGTGGTCGCGCCGCAGAAGATCTGCGATTCGCTCGGCGCCGAAATCCTGCGGCTGTGGGTGGCCGCCACCGACTATTCGGGCGAGTTGTCGATCTCCGATGAAATTCTGAAACGCGTGGTGGAGAGCTATCGTCGCATCCGCAATACAATGCGCTTCCTGCTGGCCAACACCGCGGACTTCGACGCTGCGCGCGATGCATTGCCCATCGACCAACTCTTCGAGATCGATCGCTTCGCCTTGGCGCAGGCGCAGATGATGGTCACCACGGTGGAAGCCGACTTCAGGCGGTACGAATTCCACCTGGTCGTGCAGCGGCTGCAGACATACTGCTCGGAGGAGCTCGGCGGGTTCTATCTCGATGTGCTGAAGGACCGGCTCTACACCGCCAAGGCCGACAGTCCGGCGCGCCGCTCGGCGCAGACGGCGCTGGCGTTGATCCGCGATGCGCTGCTGAAGCTGATGGCGCCGATCCTGTCGTTCACGGCAGAGGAGGCCTGGCACATCCTGCATCCGGCATCCGCCACCATCTTCATCGAGCAATGGCAAGGCACGTTGCCCGACGTGGTTGACGGGGGTGCGCTGGTCCCGAAGTGGGATCGCATCCTGGCCGTGCGCGCGGCCGTGCAACGCGAACTCGAAGCGGTGCGGCAGGCCGGCACAATCGGCTCGTCGCTGCAGGCCGAGGTCGCGATTGTGGCGCCGGAAGCCGATTACGCCGCGATGGCAGCACTCGGCGATGACCTGCGCTTCGTCACCATCACGTCGGCGGCCACGCTGACGCAAGGTGACGCGCTGGGTATCCGCGTCACGCCTAGTACCTACGCCAAATGCGACCGCTGCTGGCATTGGCGCGCCGATGTCGGCGCCGCGGCTGCGCATCCGACACTCTGCGGGCGGTGCGTGTCCAATCTCTTTGGCGCCGGCGAGTCACGCCGATTTGCGTGAGCGGACGACGCTTCCGGATACCATGGCGGAGATGATCGCGATGACTTCGGCAACTTCCATGGCGCCGACGGGCCGACGCCCCTGGTGGCGTTGGCTCTGGCTGGCCGTGGCGGTCATCGTGGCCGACCTCGCCACCAAGGCATGGATCGTCGCGGTATTTCGCGAAGGCCAGGAGCTTCCCGTCACGTCGTTCTTCAGCCTCGTATTGGCGTACAACACCGGCGCGGCATTCAGTTTCCTGGCGGGGGCCGGCGGTTGGCAACGCTGGTTCTTTGCCGGCATTGGGGTGGCCGCGAGCGCATTGCTGGTCTGGATGCTGCGTCGGGGCGGCACGCGGTTGCTGAGCGTCGGGCTGGCGCTGATCCTCGGCGGTGCGCTGGGCAACCTGTGGGATCGGGTCACGCTGGGCCGCGTCACCGACTTCCTGCTGTTTCACTATGCGGGCTGGTCGTGGCCCGCCTTCAATATTGCGGACAGCGCCATCACCATTGGCGCTGCATGCATCATCCTGGACAGCTTCCGCTTGCGGCGCGATGAGTCGCCGGCGCGGGCACCTTGAGGAATCGCCATGGACGTTCTGCTGGCCAACCCCCGCGGCTTCTGTGCCGGCGTCGACCGCGCCATCGCGATCGTCGAGGAAACGCTCGCGCAATTCGGGGCGCCGATCTATGTGCGGCACGAGGTCGTCCATAACAAGTTTGTCGTCGACGACCTGAAGGCCAAAGGCGCCGTGTTCATCGAAGACCTCAATGAAGTGCCGACGGGCGCCACCGTCGTGTTCTCGGCACACGGCGTGTCGAAGGCCGTGCGCGCCGAAGCCGAGGCACGCGGCCTCACCGTCTTCGACGCCACGTGCCCGCTGGTCACCAAGGTCCACGCTGAAGTGGCGAAGATGGAAACGCAGGGCCGCGACATCGTGATGATCGGGCATGCCGGACACCCCGAGGTGGAAGGCACGATGGGCCAATCGTCCGGCGGCATTCATCTGGTCGAGTCGGCGACCGATGTGGCGCATCTGGTCGTGCGCGATCCGGAACGGCTGGCGTATGTCACGCAGACCACGCTATCGGTGGACGATGCCGCCGCGGTGGTGACGGCGTTGAAGGCGCGCTTTCCGGCCATCATCGGACCGAAGCGCGACGACATCTGCTATGCCACGCAGAACCGGCAGGATGCGGTCAAGGCGCTGATCCCGCAAGTCGACGCAGTGATTGTCGTCGGCAGTCCCAACAGTTCCAACTCCAATCGACTGCGCGAAGTGGCGGCGCACCGGGGCGTTCCGGCGTACATGGTGGATCGCGCGGACGAGCTGCGCGAGGAATGGGTGGCCGGCAAACGCCGCGTGGGCGTGACGGCCGGCGCGTCGGCGCCCGAAGTACTGGTCAAGCAGGTGCTGGCGCGGCTGAAAGAAATGGGTGCGCTTGGTGTGACCGAGTTGTCAGGCGTGGTGGAAAACGTGACGTTTCCGTTGCCCAAGGGCCTGCACGGACAGGCGAGCAGCAAGGCGCCGGAAGTGGGGCCTCCTTCGTCATCCTGTTGATCGCGATGTCGCGCGCCCGCTGCGTCAACGCAATTTTTCGGCGCGAAACCAGGCGAGCAAGGCGAGAAACGTGATCGCCGCCAGCAGCGCCACCATCGCCGCCACGATGCTGTGGCGACCCGTCTCCGTCACGGCGCGCACCAGCGCCTCCGCAAAATAGAACGGGACAAGCAGCGACAACCACTGCCGCGGCTTACGGTGGCCGCGCGCAACACCGGGCACCAGCAGCGCGAGTGGCAATGCCTTCAGGGCCAGCCAGCGCGCCCCCGGAATCGGGGCCAGGATGGCCTCCCACAAGATCTCGAGCAGCGTCAGCGCCACCAGCGCGGCGATGGTGATCCGCGCCGGCCGTCGTATCCTCGCCGGAACGTCGGGAGCGTCAGCCAACGGCGACGAATTCGTAGAGTTCGAAGCCGGGCCCTTGTTCGACCAACTTGGTCAGCACCGCAAAGCCCGTCGAGCCGCCGCGGCGCAATGTGATCGCCTGTTCCAGCGCAAACGTGGCGGCGGGCACCAGCACCTGAGGCGGCGTGCCGTCCTGGTTGCCGGGATTGTCTTCAGGCAGCACGACCACCGGCGTCAACAGGCCCTCGGTGACCCCCTCAGGCACGGCCGCGGCCGCTTCGGGATTGTCGGACAGCAATTCGCAGCCGAACTCGAGCCCGCTCCCCTTCAACGTGTTGCGGAACCACCGCACCATGGCCACCTGCAAACCGGTGCGTCCCTCGATGCGCAGCGCGACCAGTTCGCCGATGCGCAGCGCGGTCGGCACCGAATCGGTTTGCCGCAAGGCGTAGCCGGCCGGCGTGTGGTTGATGACCTGGCAATTGGCCATCGGCGGCAAGCCGGCGGGGCGTTGCACGCCCGCGTGCACGCCGCGACTGTATTGCCAGATGCCCGACAGGCCGGCGCAGGTGACGACCCGCGCGCGCGACGGCAGCCGGTTGAACTGGCGCGCCGGCGGAATGGCCCATTGGCGCAGCAGTCGCTTCAGCAAGGCGATGTACTGGAGCCGCGCCGTCGACTCACGGCCGATGCCGGCCGGCACATCGCCGCCCGCTTCCAGCGCCTGCAATTGTTCCTGGATCTGGAAGGCGAGGTCGAACGTCAGCAGGAAGAGCTTGCTGCCGTCGATCGAGCCGCCCTTGTTGGCCGAGAATGGGGGGAAGTCGTGACCCACCGGCACGATCGCGACCGCCTTGGCCATCCGGTGCACCGGCACGACATCGGTGAGCTTGGCCCAGTGCGCGTACTCCTGGACATACCGCAGGACGATCGGCAATTGTCCTGGCAGGAAGCCGTAGGGATTGGCCAGCGCCAGCAGCAGGGACTGGATCGCCAGACGTTCGGGGGTGGCTTCCGGCTGATCCGGCGTGGCCGGAACGAGATGAATATTGCGATCGCGCGCGAACATGTAGATCAGGTGCGCGTCGTGCCATGTATGCGGCGGCACCGGCGCATAGGACAAATAGCTGTTGACGAGGAGGCGCGCCGTGCACTGCAGGCAGCGATGGACCAGCGCCACCATCAGCCGCTGGCCGCCCAGCGCGATGCGCTTGTCGGCTTCATGCGCCAGCAGATGCTTGTAGGCAGTGGCGAGTTCGCTGGCAAGCGTGAGCGACGCCTTGGCCGCTTCCAGCGCTGCGCCGGTCAGCGGATGCGAAGCGCGGATGAAATGTCTTTCAAGCTGCGGCCACAGCAGCGTGGCGGCGCTCCAATACTGCTCGGCGAGTTCGAGGCGCTTGCTGTCGCTCATCGCCACGCGGTTGGTGGCGGCCAGTGCGTCGCCGATCAGTCGCGCGGCCAGCGCCGGCTCGCGGCGGCCGGTTTCGTCAAGCCACGGCCCCACTTTCGCAGGACGGATTTCCGGCGGATTGGCCGGGCGGGCTTCGACGGGCGGGAGATTGAGGGCGAGGACCATGGAGTCGGGCAAGTCCACGGGACCTGCGCCGGTTCGTTCGTTCGCGATTGTAAGCGATCGCGCCGCGAATGCCGAAGCGAGGCAAAGCGCGGTTCATGCCAGACGTCGATCCAGCGGTGAATCGGCGCGCAGGAACTGGCACACCGGTCCTACCTGCTCCTGTGAAAGCAGCATCGGGGCATGCCCGACGCCCTCGAACGTGACGACCTTGGGCCGCGGACCGCGCGCGCCCATGGCAATGGCAGTGGCTGCAGACAGGAGGTCGGAGTCCACCCCACGCAGGACCAGTGTCGGGCAGGCAATGGCGTCCCAGAGCGGCCATAGGTCGGGCGGCGCCGGCGCGGCACGGAAGGGGACGGCGATGCCCGGGTCGTAATGCATGCGCCAGCGCCCGTCGGGGCGTTGCGCCACGCTGGTCTGGACCAGGTGGTCCCATTGCGCGTCGGACAGCGCGCCGAAAGGCGCCGAAATGGCACGCACATAGGTGGCGATTTCTGCGAAGGTGGCGAACGAAGGATCCTGCCCGACGTAGCTGCCGATGCGTTCCAGCGCCACCGCCTCGATCACGGGACCAACATCGTTGACGACCAAGCGCGTGACCGGGGTATCGGCCTGTGCGGCCATCACGATACCCAGGAGGCCGCCCAGCGACGTACCGACCCACGCCACTTCATCTGCGCCACTGCGCGCAATCAACGCGGTCATCGCCGCAAGATAGGTTGGGAACGTGTAGTCGTTGGGATCCGCCAGCCAGTCGCTGGCACCACGTCCGGGGAGGTCAACAGCCAGCACGCGATGCGTGGCCGCCAATGCTTCGCCGAGCACGTCGAAGTCGCGACCGGTCCGCGCCAGCCCATGCACGCAGATGACGACACGGGGATTGTCGGGCTTGCCCCATTCATGATAGGCCACGCGCGCGAAACCATGCGGCGACAACGCATCGATGTGGCGCGAGCGGGGTGCACTCAGGGTCAGCAAGGTTCGATGGGGAACGGCAACTCCGCAGCAGGGGTGTTGAGACAATTCGAATCATGGCACGCCGGTCGCCAGCAAAGCAGCCCCGCAGCCATGGACAGGGACGCGGTGGCAAACTGCACGTGATGCTTCACCAGAGCATTGATGTTGCGCATGCGCTGCTCCGAAGATGCGCTGAGCCCATCTTCCTGCGCGCCGGCCGCCGTGCACAAAGGCGCCGCCACCGGCTGCGAGGGTTGCTTCAGTCCGGCACGCGCAGCGTGTGATCCAGCATCATCAGCATCGCCGCGGTCGCGCCCCAGATGTAGCGCTCGCCACACGGTATGGCCCAGAAATCGCGGCGCACGGTGCCCAGCATCCGGAAGTGGCGCTGCTGGTTGGCGGGATCGAGCAGGAACGCGAGCGGCACCTCAAAGGCCTCCGCCACTTCGCCGGTGTCGAGGGCCAGATCGAACGGGGGCTCGACCCAGCCGACCACAGGGGTGACTTCATAGCCGGTGACGGTTTCGTACGTGGCCAGGTGGCCCAACACTTCAACGCGCGCGGCCGGGAGGCCCACTTCCTCGGTGGCCTCGCGCAGCGCTGCGGCCGCCAGCGACGCATCCTCCGGCTCAACGCGACCACCAGGAAAACTGATCTGGCCGGGATGGTCGGGCAAATCAGCGCTGCGCTGAGTCAGCAAGAGCGTGAGACCGTGCTCGCGATTGACCAGGGGCACCAGGACGGCGGCGCGGGTGGCGGCGCCTTCGCGCCCGGGCAGCCTGAAGCCATCGCTCATGCCACGCGCCTGCGGTGGCGACGGGCGGGCGAGGCGTTCCGCGAGCCATTGTTTCTGCTGGGTCGGCGGCAGTGCGAAGAGTGGCAGGGACAACATCAACAGAACTTTCGCATCAGCATGGTCAGAACAGAACGGTAGTGCGCAGGCACGGCGCCCACGCGTGAACGCGGATGGGATCGCGCGCCGCGCCAATCATGCGCTGCATAAAGTTCATATCCCTCACCGGACGCGCGAGGCGCGGCAGCAGCGATGGTACTACGACCAAATACGAGCCCGCAGGCCTGACACGGCGACACCCGGCTTGGCGAAATCGTCCCCGTCGCGGATGCCTCTGGGATGCCAATTCGTATTCTTGGCCATAGATGGGGCGCAAGAAAAGACGTCGCAGCGGCTTTGCATCGGCGCCTTCAGGCTGCGCGTGAGCCGGTCGCCTTGCGGAGTATCGGTCGACATCGCGCAAGCTCGGACCATTGCGCCGCGACACCACGTCGCGTGAACTGGGGACCAAGCAGGATCAACGCGGGGCCTGTGACCTCCCCATCTGCCAAGGCCGGCAGGTCGCGCAATGTCGTGTAGCGAATCTGCATGTCAGGCAGCGAGGCATTCTCAACGATGGCGACGGGTAATGCAGCCGGCTTGCCGGCCGCGAGCAGCGTGGCCGTAATAACGGCGGCTTCACCCACGCCCATGTAGATGGCGCCCGCATCGGAATGAATCAGGCCGTCGGCCCAGTCGCTGGAGCGTTCGTCGGTGCCCACCCGCGGCGTGGCAAACGTCACGCTGCGCGCGATGCCGCGCTGGGTCAGGGACGTCTTGAGTTCGGCCGCCGCGGCCAGCGCCGCGGTGATGCCTGGGACGACCGTGCATTCAATACCGGCAGCTTCCAGCGCCGCGATTTCCTCCTGGGCGCGGCCGCACAGCATCGGATCACCGCCCTTCAGGCGCACGACCACCGCATGCACGCGCGCGGCATCGACCAGACGCTTGTTGATGAATTGTTGCGCCGTGGAATGCTTCCCGCAGCGTTTACCTACGGCAACTTTCTCAGCGCGCTCCGCCAGCGCAATGGTGTCCGGATGCACGAGCGCGTCGTAGAACACGATGTTGGCGGCGGCTAGCAGCCGCGCCGCGCGCAGCGTGAGCAGATCCGGCGCACCGGGTCCCGCGCCGACGAGATAGACAGTGCCGGTCATCGGATCAGCCCCGCCGCCGCCGTGGCACAGGTGGCCTCGTCGTGGCCACGACGGCGTCGATGCGGTCGGACGTCTCGCTCATGCGCAGGGGAACCAGACGTCGCCGGGACCGGCCTTGGCCGCGCGCCGACGGAACCAGGGCGTGCGCACCGCAGTGTCCTGATAGCCGTCGGCAAAATCGTGCAGGCCGAACAGCGCGTCCGTCACGTCCTTGTCGTCGCTCACGTCGAAGGCATCGAAGCCCACTTCGCGCAGGAAGAACAATTGATCGCGCTGGATGTCGCCGATGGCGCGCAGTTCGCCGCGATAATCGAAGCGCTCGCGCAGCAGGCGCGCCGTCGAGTAGCCGCGGCCGTCGGTGAACGACGGAAAATCCACGGCCACGACGGGCAGCAGCCTGAGATCCGACGCGATCAGTGCGGGATCATCGGCAGGGGCCAGCCAGACACCGACGTCCCCACGGGCCACCAACGCGGCACGGGCCACAAGCCACAGTGCCAGCGGGACCAGGACCGGCGTTGCTTCCGGCAGGTCGGACAGCGACGAGGCGTCACGAATCAACGTGTAGACGTCGTCGACGATTTCGCCGCGCTTAATGAGTTGGGGCATACACACGCTCCTTGAAGGGTTCGATTCCGACCCGGCGCACCGTGTCGACAAAACGTTCGTCCTCGTGCCGCAGGTCGATGTAGATCTCGATCAGGCGCTCGACGACATCGGGCATTTCATCGGCGGCGAAGGAGGGGCCGATCACCTTGCCAATGGCCGCATGTTCCCCTTGCGTGCCGCCGATCGTGACCTGGTACCACTCCGAGCCGTTCTTATCCACGCCCAGCACGCCGATGTGGCCGACGTGATGGTGACCGCAGGCATTCATGCAGCCGGAAATGTTGAGCGCCAGCTCGCCGATATCGTGCAGGTAGTCGAGGTCGTCGAAGCGCCGCTGGATGGCCTCCGCGATCGGAATCGACTTCGCATTGGCCAGCGAACAGAAGTCGCCGCCCGGGCAGCAGATGATGTCGGTCAGGAGCCCGATGTTGGGCGTGGCAAAGCCGAGCCCTTTCAGCTGTTGCCAGAGCGACAGCAATACAGATTGCTTCACATCCGCGAAGATCAGGTTCTGCTCGTGCGACACGCGCAACTCGCCGAACGTGTAGCGATCGGCCAGCGCGGCGACAGCGTCAAGTTGGTCGGCCGTGGCGTCGCCCGGAGGAATGCCGGTTTTCTTGAGCGACAGCGTGACGATCGCGTAGCCGGGAATCTTGTGCGGATGCACGTTGCGCGTGACCCAGTTGGCGAAGCCGCGGTTGTCGGCCACCGCCGCGCGATAGCCCGCATCGTCGCCGGTGAGCGCCTCATACGGCGGCGGCAGGAAGAAGCGTTCAAGCCGTTCGAATTCGGCGGCGGGTACGGTGGCGGGGCCACCACGAAGCGCTTCCCACTCTGCTTCCACATCGGCGGTGAAGACGGCCGGCGTACGCTCCTTCACCAGGATCTTGATCCGCGCCTTGTACTTGTTGTCGCGCCGGCCGAAGCGGTTGTACACGCGCAGGATCGCGTCGAGGTAGTTGAGGATTTCGTCACGCGGCAGGAATTCGCGGATCACATGGCCCACGATCGGCGTGCGACCCAGGCCGCCGCCCACCGCCACGCGAAAACCGATGGCGCCGTCAGCGGCGCGCACCAATTGCAGGCCGATGTCATGTACCAGGATGGCGGCGCGGTCGTTTTGCGCACCTGTGACGGCAATCTTGAATTTGCGCGGCAGGTAGGCGAACTCCGGATGAAACGTCGACCATTGCCGGATCAGCTCCGTGTAGGGTCGTGGGTCCACCGATTCGTCACCGGCCACGCCTGCGAAATGGTCGCTGGTGGTATTGCGGATGCAATTGCCGGACGTCTGGATCGCGTGCATCTCCACGCGCGCGAGTTCGGCCAGGATGTCCGGCACCCGTTCCAGCGACGGCCAGTTGAACTGGATGTTCTGACGCGTGGTGAAGTGGCCGTAGCCGCGGTCGTAGGTGCGCGCGATGTGAGCCAGGGTGCGCACTTGGCGCGTGGACAGCTGGCCGTAGGGGATGGCCACGCGCAGCATGGGCGCATGCTTCTGGATGTAGAGGCCGTTCTGCAGCCGCAACGGGCGGAACTCGTCCTCGGTGAGCAGGCCGGCCAGGTAGCGGCGGGTCTGGTCACGGAACTGGTCGACGCGTTGGTCGACGATACGTTGGTCGAAGGAGTCGTATTGGTACATGGCGGGTTCCGTTGCGGTCCCGCAGTGTGCCGGTGCTCCTTAATAATTAGAACGAATCAATCGCTATGCCGTTAGGTCCGTCGAGAATATGGAGGTCAGCGGGGGCGATGTCTATAATCGCCCCATGACCACCGGCCTGATCCTCTTTGCGCACGGCGCCCGCGATCTGCGGTGGGCCGAACCCTTCGAGCGGCTGCACCGGAAGGTGGAGGCGGCCCGGCCTGGCGTGCCGGTCGCGCTGGCCTTCCTGGAGCTGATGACGCCGAACCTGGGGGCCGCTGCGGACGCGCTGGTCGCCCGGGGTTGCACGACCGTGCGCGTGGTCCCGATCTTTCTGGGGCAGGGCGGACATGTCCGCCAGGACCTGCCCAGGCTGGTCGACGCAACCCGGTTGCGCCACCCCGGCGTGACATTCGAACTGCAACCGGCCGTAGGCGAAGACGATCTGGTGCTGTCCACGATCGCGCAGGTGTGCGTGGGCGGGACGCCTGGATAGCCTTGTCGTCCTCCAGGCACAAGCTCACACTGCCCGAACGAACGACCACCTCGCCATGCAGCGGGATTACAACAAAATGTCTTGGCAGCGGGATACCCGGAGGGACATCGATGTTGCACAACCTTGATGAGTGGGTGCATTCGCTTTCGAATATCTGGGTCTTCACGCTCATTCCAGCCACGCTCGTTATTGCCGTCGCCGTGGCGCCGCAGTTGAGGTGTCTGCTTTACCGCCACGAAATCACGAAGGAGGTGTCCGACGGGGCGGCCGATGCGTTCAAGTCGATCGTCACCTTCATGGTCTTCCTGCTGGCATTTTCGCTGGTGCTGGTGCAGGGACATTTCCATCAGGCCGAGGAAATCGTCACCCGGGAGGCCAACACGATCAATACGGTGGATCGCCAGCTATGGCGGCTCCCGGGCGAGCCGGCCATCGTGGCGCGGCGGGTGCTCCATGAATATGCGCAATCGATCGTCCGCGACGAGTGGCCGACGATGGCGCACGAGCAACGCGCCGACGAGACGACCCGCCTGCTGGGCGAGCTATACGGGAAGATCCTGGCCATCGACACCACCAGCAACCGTGAGCAGTCCGTCTACCACCAGGTGCTGGTGCATCTCGATGAGCTGTCGGACGAACGGGAGCATCGGCTCGAGTCCGCTGAGGAAGGACTGGGC
>JANMCS010000461.1:0-4660 GCA_031361405.1 Betaproteobacteria bacterium | reverse complement strand
GGCACACCGGCGACCTGCGCGCGGGCATGCACAGCTTCGCGCTGCCCATGCCCATCGCGCCGATCACGGTGTCATTGCTCTGGCACCCCCGGATGGATGGCGATCCGGCGCACCGCTGGCTGCGCGGGTGCGTGCGGGATGCCTGCGCAGCGCCGCGGCAGGACTCAGGTCGGCGTTAGCTCCATTCGCGGAAAGCCCATGCGGTCCACGATGGCCTGATAGCTCGCATTGCCGGCCAGCTCGGGGCTCAACAGCGGCATGATCGGCGCGTAGACCATGTTGGTGGTGCGGTCCGCAAAGGCTTTTTCGTACCAGCGCACCGACTCGTCCATTTCGCCCAGGGCGCCGTGGATTTGCGCAAACGTCACCGGGTCGACGTATTGCTTCTCTTCCAGCGCATGAAGTTGCTCGAGCTTGGCGCGCGCGCGCGTGACGTCCCCGCAGAGCGCATAAGTCGCGCCAAGCCATGACCACGACAGCGGTGCCGCGCCGCCCGCGATGCGTCGCTCGCCGATTTCGGCCTGCGCCAGGGCCTCCGTGCACTTCCGCTGCAGGGCCAGCGTGCGCGCCAGCTTGATATAGCCCCACGTCCAGTTGGGATTGACGTCGATCGCGCGCCGGAATCCTGCGGCTGCTTGCTCGTAGTCACCCTGGGCCATATGGATGATCGCGAGGTTATGGATGGGGCCCACCGAGAGGGGATCCAGCGCGATCGCTTCGCGGGTCCGGGCGGTCGCCTGTTCGAAGCTTCCGATCGCCATCAGGAAGCCGCCATACTCCTCATTGGCCGCGTGGCTGCCCGGGTTCAATTCGAGTGCGCGGGCAAGCGCGGTCGCAGCGCCCGCCCAGTCCCATTCGAAGAAGAACCGGACCAGGCCCTGCGCGGTGTGCGCCTCGGCGAGATCCGGATCGAGCTCGAGCGCGCGGGTGACCGCGGCCCGTGCCTTGTCCACATACACGGCGCGATCGACGGCGCGGAGGTAGGCTTGCGTGGTGTAGGCCTCGGCCAGCCCCGCATAGGCCATCGCATAATCGGGCGCGCGGTCGACGGCCTGCTGGAAATAGTCGACGCTCTTGTCCATCTCCTGCTGATTGCCGCAAAGGTAACCGCGGCCCATCAGATAGAGGCGCCAGGCTTCCGGATTGTGGGTGCGGCCGGTCACTGCCGCCCGCACCTCGGCCCTGGCCGAAGCCGTACTCGCGGATCCCTTGTCCTCACCCATCAATGCCGTGCGCAGTTCCTCGACGACCGCTTGCGCGATGTCGTCCTGCACGGCAAAGATATCGTCGATCTCGCGGTCATACGTCTGCGACCACAGGTGCGAATCGGTCGCCACCTCGATCAGCTGCGCGGTGACCCGCACCCGTGTTCCCGATTTGCGGACGCTGCCTTCGAGGATGGTAGCCACGTTCAGCTTCTGCGCCACCGTCGGGATGTCGATGTCCTTGCCCTTGAAGTAGAACGCCGACGTGCGCGACACCACGCGCAGCCCGCGAATCCGGGCGAGGACGTTCAGCAACTCTTCCGAGAGACCGTCCGCAAAGTACTCGTTCTCCACATCCTGGCTCATGTTGACGAAGGGCAGCACCGCAATCGAAGGCGCCTCCTTGTCCATCGGCGCGCCCTGCGCCTTGAGCGGGGGAAAGACCTGTGGCAATTCGGGATGACACAGCTGGAACACCGCTTCGCGGCGGGCGATGTCCTTCAATCCGTGCTCGCCCAGCGGCTTCACGCTGGCCTGCAGTGGCAGGTGGTCGCGGCACAGATCATGCATCGAACCCGACAGCAGCGTCTGCCCGCCGTGTCCCGTGGCCAACAGCCGCGCCACACGATTGAGCGGCGCGCCGAAGTAGTCGCCGTCACGCACTTCGACGGCGCCGATGTGCAGCGCCATCCGCACCCGCAGTTGCACGGGCGCGGGCCAAGGTTCAGCGTGCAGCGCGCGCTGCGCGTCGAGTGCGGCCGCCACGCCATCGGAGGCCGTGTGGAACACCGCGCAGAACGCGTCGCCGACGGTCTTGAACACATGCCCGCCGCGCCCGACGATGGACTGGCGCAACAGCACGTCATGCCGCGCCAGCGCCGCGCCCATCGCACGCTCCTGCGCTTCCCACAAGCGCGTGCTGCCCTCGATGTCGGTGAACAGCAGCGTCACGGTGCCGGTGGGCAGCGACACGGCGGGAATGACGGTGGCGGTGGCGGTCATCGATTGATGCGCGCGCAGCGGGCGGCGGCGCGGGCGGCAGGGAAGTGCCTAGTGTGCGGATCGAGACGCGATTGCGCAACCCTGCGTGGCCCGGGGACAGCCATTGGCCGGTTGACCCTTGTTGCCGAACGCCCAATACTCCCCGTTGCGCACGCCAGCCTCATCAGGATTCATGCTTCCCACCGGCACCGTCACCCTGCTGTTCACCGACATCGAGGGTTCGACGCCCATGCTCCGTGCCATCGGCGTGGCGCGCTACGAAGCCGCGCTGCAGCAGCATCGCGTGCTGTTGCGCGAAGCCTTCGCGCGGCACGGCGGGCATGAGGTCAGCACCGAGGGCGACTCGTTCTTCATTGCGTTCGGGCGCGCGCTGGACGCGGCGCACGCCGCGGTGGACATGCAATGCGCGCTGGCCGGCCATGCGTGGGCCGACGGTCAACGCCTCCGCGTACGCATCGGCATACACACGTGCGAGGCCACGGTCACCGGGTCGAACTACGTCGGCATGGGCGTGCATCGCGCCGCCCGCATCAGTGCCACGGGCCACGGCGACCAGATCGTGGTGTCGCAGACCACGCGCGACCTGATCGAGGACGAGGCAGGCATGGTGTGCCGGGATCTGGGCGCGCATCCACTGAAGGATTTCGCGCAGCCGCAACGGCTCTACCAACTCATCGATGCGCGGCTCCCCCAGGTCTTCCTGCCGCTGCGCACATCGCTGCATCGCCCGACCAATCTCACCTCGCCCGCCACGCCGCTCGTCGGCCGTGAGACCGAGCTGGCGGCCCTTCGGGCGCTGGTCCACCGGCCGGAGGTGCGCCTGATCACGCTCACAGGCCCCGGCGGCACCGGCAAGACGCGTCTCGCGCTGGAGGCCGCCGCCGAACTCCGGAACGACTTCGAGGACGGTGCGTTCCAGGTGTTGCTGCAGGCGGTGCGTGATCCGGCGCTGTTGCTGCCCACGATCGCGCAGACACTGGATATCCGTCAGGCCGGCGGGGAGGCCCTTGCCGCCACGCTCGCCGTCAAGGAGTTGCTGCTCGTACTCGACAATTTCGAGCAGATCATTGACGGCGCGGCGACGTTGGCCGACCTCCTGGCGCAATCGCCGCGCGTGACGGTGATGGTCACCAGCCGCGAGCCGTTGCGCATTGCCGGCGAACAGGTGTTTCCGGTGCCGCCGCTGGCCCTCCCCGATGCCCGTGGTGCGGTCGCGCTGGCGGACATCGCGGGCTGCGCCGCGGTGCGCCTCTTTGTCGACCGCGCGCAATCCGTGCAGCCGCGTTTTGCGCTCACCACGCAAAACGCGGTACACGTCGCCGAACTCTGCGTGCGCCTTGACGGCTTGCCATTGGCCATTGAACTCGCGGCGGCCCGCGCGTCATTGCTGTCACCCGAGGCGATGTTGAAGCGACTGGGCGATCGCCTGAAGTTCCTGACGGGCGGCACGCGCGACGTTCCGCAACGCCAGCAGACATTGCGCAACACGCTGCAATGGAGCCACGAACTGTTGGCGCCTGCCGAACAGACATTGTTCGCCCGCCTCGCCGTGTTTGCCGGCGGGTTCACCGTCGACGCGGCCGAGGCCGTGTGCCATGCCGAGATCGACATCCTCGCCGCGCTCGTGGACCGCAGCATGGTCCGGCGCATGGGCGAGCGCTTCGACATGCTCGAAACCATTCGCGACTTCGCGCGGGAGCTGCTGGACGCCAGCGTCGACGCCACCGCCGTCCGCGATCAGCACGCCGCCTTTTTCGAGCACCTGGCCGAATGCGCCTACGCGCGGCGCTCGCATCACGAACAGGCAGGACTCGCCGACCTCACCCGCGAACACGACAATCTGCGCGCGGCGCTGGATCACCTGTACGCCGCGGCACCCCGGCGCATGCTGCGTCTCGCCGGCGCGCTGGGCTGGTTCTGGCACCTGCGCTCGCACTACAGCGAAGGCCGCAGGCGCGTGGCGCAGGCGCTGGCCATGGTGCCCCAGCCCGACCCGTGGCGTGCTCGCGCGTTGGCCGCGGCCGGGGAATTGGCTGCGTGGAGCGGCGATCTCGTCGCCGCGCGACGGCTCATCGACGAAGCCGTGGCGCTATGGCAGGCCCAGGGTCACCTGCAGCAAATTCCGTTCGCGCTGATCGACCTTGGTTGGGGCTGCTTCTACGGCGGCGATCCCGATGCGCGGCGGCTGATGGAAGAGGGCATGCGCCTGCAACAGGCGAGTGGCGATGCGCTGCTCGTCAATCGCGCGCGCCTCGGGCTGCTGCAGGTACTGGTGGGCCTGGGCGAACTCGATCTGGTGGCGCCGATGGCAGGGGAGGCGCTGGCCGTGGCGGAAGCCACGCGCGACCTGCGTTCGGAACATCTCGCCTACCACTTCCTGGCCGACTGCCTGCTGATCCGCGGCGACAGCGCCAATGCGTTGCCGCAGTACCGCCGCTCGCTCGTGCTGGCGG
>JANMCS010000164.1:0-10074 GCA_031361405.1 Betaproteobacteria bacterium | reverse complement strand
AGCGCAGCGCCGACGTTGCCCAATGCGCCGCCGGATAGCGCGATCAGGCCTTCAGTACCGTCGGCAAACCACGCCTGCTGCAGTTCGGCGCGGCCGCGATGCTGGTTGGTGCGATAGGCCCGCGACAGCCACTCGCACAGGCGCAGGTAGCCGGTACGGTCGGCGGCGAGCAGCAGCGCGCGATACGGTGTTTCACGTTCGCGTTCGTGCGTGATCCAGACGTCGCATCCGGCGATGGGCTTGATGCCGGCGGCGCGGGCGGCCTTGTAGAACTTGATCAGGCCGAAGGCATTGCCGAGGTCAGAAATGGCCAGCGCGGGCATGCGGTCGCGCGCGGCGGCATCTACAGCCGCATCGATGCGCAGCGTGCTGTCGACGATCGAAAACTCGCTGTGCAGGCGCAGGTGGACGAAGGACGGAGCAGTCATGGGAGCGCGGCAGCGAATGGTAGAATTCTACTCCGTTCGATCGTGCCGCAGTCCCGCAGAATCCACAGGACCTTTCCACGATGCACGCTCCTCTCTCGCTGCTGGTGGCCGCCGCCGTGCTCGTGGCAGGCTGTGCCACCGTCACGCCGCCGCCGGCGTCGACATCGACGCCGGCCGGTCCCGCCACCACGCTGCCTACGGTTCCCAAGCCTTACGTCGAGCCGCCGCCGCCGCCGGTCAACCTGCAGGGTTTTCCGCCGACTTATCGGCTGGGTTTCGGCGACGGTTGTGACACCGGGCGCGGCACTGACAAGCGCGATCCGGTGCGCTACGCCAACGATGGCAACTATCGCACCGGCTGGGTGGACGGCCTCGCGCAGTGCAAGAAGAAGTGACACCGTTGCCTGCGGTGCCGGGCGCGTCCTGGTGAGTACGCACACCCCATCACGCTCGCGGCTCGTCGACGTGCGCGGATTGCAATATCACGTGCGCACGTGGGGCGATCCCGACGCGCGCAAGCTCTTCCTGCTGCATGGCTGGATGGACGTGTCCGCGTCGTTCCAGTTCCTGGTCGACGCGTTGCAGCAGCCGTGGCACGTGCTGGCGCCCGATTGGCGCGGGTTCGGGTTATCGGCCACGCCGGAGGACGGCTACTGGTTCCAGGACTACGTGGGCGATCTCGATGCGCTCACGCGCGCGTTGTCCCCCGACCAACCCGTGTTGATCGCCGGCCACAGCCTGGGCGCCAATGTCGCGATGTCCTTTGCCGGCGCGCGGCCGGCGCGGGTGGCGCGCCTCGCCGCGCTGGACGGCTTTGGCGTGCCGGAGGAAACGTCCGCCCGCGCGCCGGCCAAGCTCGCGCACTGGCTCGACGCGCTGGCCCATCCGCCGGGCTTGGCCGGCTATCGCAGTCTCGACGCCGTCGCCGACCGGCTGTGCAAGACCAATCCGCGCCTCGCGCGCGACAAGGCGATGTTCATCGCGCTGCACTGGGCGAGTGTCGCCGCGGATGGCACGGCCACGTTGCGCGCCGATCCGAAACACAAGCTGCCGTTTCCCACCACCACGCGCATGGATGACATGTATGCGCTTTGGAACGCCATCGAAGCCCCCACGTTGTGGGTGGCCGCCGGGCAATCGCATATTACCGGCTGGCTCGCCGGTGCGCGCGACCCCACGTTCGAAGTTGCGCGCCGCTTCGCCCACCTGCGCCACGGCCGGCTGGAAACAATCGCCGACGCCGGGCACATGCTCCACCACGACCAACCCGAGGCGCTGGCCCGCCTGCTTGAAACCTTCTTTACCCCCTGATGGCCGCAACCGGCCTTGTCCGCTCCCGTCGCGGCGCCTATGTCGCGCTGGCGGTCCTCACGCTGATCTGGGGCAGCAACTGGATCGTGATGAAGCTGGCGCTGCAGGCGGCGCACCCGATGGTGATCAACATGCAGCGCACGTGGTTGGCCACGCTGATCCTGTTCGCGGTGATGCTGGCGCGCGGCGGCGCGTTCTGGCCGGCGTCATGGATGGCCGTGATCGTCACCGGCACCTTCCAGACCACGATCAACTTCACGGCCACTTCAATGGCGCTGGCTGGCGGCGGTGCCGGCCGTACGTCGGTGCTGGTGTTCACGATGCCATTCTGGACGTTGTTGCTCGCCGCGATTTTTCTGCGCGAGCGCGTGAAGGGAACCCAGTGGTTCGCCATCGCCTTTGCGGTGGCCGGCATGTTGCTGGTGGTGGAACCGTGGAACTGGCACGGCGATCTCCACCCCAAGCTGTGGGCCGTGCTGTCGGGATTCGGCTGGGGCGCGGGCGCGGTGGCCACCAAGTATTTCACGCGTGACCAGAAGCTCGACCTGCTCAACTTCCTGGCGTGGCAGATGCTCATCGGCGTCCTGCCGCTCACGGTGATTCCGATGGTCTTCGACTTTCCGGCCACGCAATGGAGCGTGGTCCAGGTGCTGTTGCTGCTCTACGTGGGCGGCCTGTCCACTGCACTCGGCTTCCTGTTGTGGCTTGCCGTGTTGCGTTTTCTTCCGGCTGGAACCGCGTCGCTCAACATGTTCGCCGTCCCGGTCATTGCGCTGGTGAGTTCCATGCTCGTGTTCGGCGAAC
Organism: Betaproteobacteria bacterium; assembly: GCA_031361405.1. Lineage (GTDB taxonomy): Bacteria > Pseudomonadota > Gammaproteobacteria > Burkholderiales > Casimicrobiaceae > VBCG01. The sequence continues at coordinate 7,531 of JANMCS010000164.1, read as the reverse complement.
GCCTCACCGTCAGCGAATGGTCCGGCATTGCATGCATCGGTGTCGGCCTGACCATCGTGTCAGTCAACGCCTGGCGGACGCGCCGCCACGATGATGCATCGATGCCGACACCCACGCCGGTCGACGGCGGCTAGGCCCGCGCTTCAGTCCGCTGCCGCGGCATGCGCGGGTGGCGCATGTTCGGGTACCGCGGCGGGCAGGCTCTTCGTTGCCGACTTCGTGCACCATAGCAGGATGCCCGCCACCAGCAGATAGCTGAACGCCACCAGCGGCGTCTGCGCGAAGCCAATCGCTTCGCCGTGCATGAACCCGAAGAAGGTCAGCACAGCACCGGCGAGCGCAAAGCCCGCCGCCTTGCGGAACGCGCCGTCGATGATGAACGCGGCGATCGCGCCCAGCACCAGTCCGCCGAGGATGGCGCCGCCGCCCATGATCGACAGGCCCTGGTAGAGCACGCCCACCTGCGCGAGTTTCTCCAGTCCGACCGCCGCGGCGCTGGTACCCGCCGCGCCCAATGCGTTGTCGATCATCAGCTTGCCCCACGCCGCGAGGTGCGGCGTCAGTGCGAGAATGACCGCCGGCGCGTGTGCGCGCGGCGACTCCTGGAAGGCCTGCGCGCCGATCAACATGCCGATGTACAGCAGGATCGGCGAGATGGCCACGACCGGGATCAGCGACGACACCAGCGCCACGATGCCAAACCACGCGAGCACCAGCACCGTGAGGCCGGTGGCGGCCGAATAACCGAGGCGCCCACCCATCGCTTTCCATCCGGGATGTCCGATATACACCGCGTTGATGAATGGATTGCCCATCAGGCAGCCGATGAGGCTGACCACGCCGTCGGCGGTGAGCACGCGCGTGGTCGGATAGCTGTCGCCGGCTGCGGCGGCGCTTTCGACATTATCCATCGCCTCGACGAGGTCATAGATGCCGAAGGGAATGGCCGTGATCAGGATCACGCCGAGGAACTCGAAGCCCGCGAAGACATGGCTGATGGCCGGCACCGGCACCGAGAAGCCGAATTGTGCGAACGCCTGGCCGACGTTGCCGAAGCTCATCCCGCCCATCGGCACGCCAACGGCGGTCGACGCCCACGCGATGACGGTGCCGACGGCGATGGCGATGAGCCCGGCCGGCAGTCCTTTCCAGTACCGCACCCCGCCGAACCAGCTGGCGAGGATGATTGCGAAGCAGACCACGCCGATCACGGGCGTCATGAACATTTCCTCGGCAGGCCGCATCGAGATGAACGCAATCGACACGCCGGCGAGTGTGCCCAGCAGCGCCGCGCGCGGCGTGATCTTCCGCACGATCGGGGCAATGAATCCGCCGGCCATCAGCACGAAGCTCTGTACGAAGACCCAGACGAGACCGGCCTCCCAGCCCTTGACGGGGTCGCCCGTCTTGAGCGCGATCGGCAGCATGATCACGAAGACCACGACGAACATGTGCGGCACGCTGATACCCGAAGGAAGCGCGCAGACGTCGTTGCGCCCGGTGCGCTGTGCCAGGCGCCAGGCCAGCCACGCGTAATACGTCGTGGACAGCGCCATCATCAGGCCCGCGGCGGGAATGATGTGGCCGAACACGAGATCGTCCGGCATCTTCAGCACGAAGCGCAGCAGCCCCGTCATCACGAGCAGGTTCACGAGAATATTGGTGCCGAAGCCGAAGAACGCGTTCCAGTCGCCGGTAGTCCAGAGTGCCGGTTTTGTATTTGAAGTCATGTCAAACGCTCCCGTTGCCGTTGCGTCAATGGCGAAGTGCCGTCAATACCCGACGTGAATCCGATACCCATCCAAAAATGCCACCCTGGGCCTTGATCATGGCGAGGCCCGCGGTGTGGAAAGCAGGAAAGTAGGACGCGCAGGCATCCGCGATCACGATGCAGCGATAGCCGCGGTCGTTGCCCTCGCGCACGGTGGTGTGGACGCAGACTTCGGTGGTGACGCCGCCGACCAGCAACGTGTCGATGCTGCGCTCGCGCAGGAACGCTTCGAGGCCAGTGGCGTAGAACGCGCCCTTGCCGGGCTTGTCCACCACGTATTCATCGCCAAGCGGTGCGAGTTCGGGGATGAGCGCGTGTCCCGGTTCGCCGCGGATCAGGATGCGTCCCATCGGCCCCGCCGCGCCGATGCGGAGGTGGGGTTCGCCGCGTTCGACCTTGGCAGCGGGTGCATCCGAGAGATCCGGCAGGTGGCCTTCCCGCGTGTGGATCACCGTCATGTGCAAGGCGCGGGCACAGTCGAGCAGCGACCGGCACGGCGGCACGGCAGCGGCGAGCAGCGTGACGTCGTTGCCGAGCGAGGCGCCGAAGCCGCCGGGTTCCAGAAAGTCCCGTTGCATGTCGATGAGCAGCACCGCGGTGGCGGCGGGATCGATCGCGATCGGCGCGGGCTCGGCTTCGACCAGAACGTTGCGCATGGCATCCATTCGACGCACCCGTGCTTTCCGGTGGCCGGTGCCACCTGACGCCGCGTGCAAGCTTCCGGATTGCAAGAACCAAACCACGTACGCGTCGCGCGAGGCATTCATGCGACCTGCCGCGCATTCAATGTGTTAGCGCGTTTTCTCCAAGTCGAAGCACGCCGACGATGCGGTTTCGTCGCTCTGATTTTGTGCAGCTGCGCCGATTCAGTGCGAGCAACGAACGCGCCGCTTGCGCACCGAAGTACGGCACAGAGGTGGAACGGTCCCTGCTTGATGGTGGTACCACTTCACCTGCCAGGAGTCGCCGCGATGCTCGACCAGACCGTGATGAAGTTTTCGCATGTCAAGCCGGGGGATACTGATTTCAAAGAAGAAGGCCTGCGCGATTTTTTCATTTATCGCGATCTCGGCGTGGCCGAGGCGACGGCGGGCAAGGTGCTGGCGCAGCTCGTGCGCGCGAACAACGCACCTGAAAAAGGCACGGGTTGGCACATCCATGGTGCCGATTTCCACATCGTCTACATGTTGAAGGGCTGGGCGCGCTTCATGTACGAGAACCAGGAGACGCTGGTCGAGGCGGGCGACTGCGTGCATCAGCGCCCGGGAATCGTGCATTACCTTTTCGACTATTCGCCCGACATGGAATATCTCGAGGTCGTCGGCCCCGCGGATTTCACGTCGATGGATGCCACCGGGCCCTGCGCCGTACCCGCGCCCCCACCCTGGAAGTAGATTGCAGCGGCATGGGTGAAGGCGGGTAAGGCCCGGCTTCAGAACTCCATGTCGAGTTCGTCGATCTCGTCCGGCTCGAGCAGCGCAGCGGCGGTCCATTCCCGCATCTCCGGCATGGCGAGAATCACCGCGCCGTAGGCCGCGCAGCGTTTGTCGACCTTTACGTCGTAGCTGACGAAGCGCGTGATCACCGGCGCGTACATTGCGTCGCCCATCGAGCGGGTCTTGCCGAACAGGTACGGGCCGCCATATTGCGCGAGGCACTCGCGCCAGATGGTGGTGATGCGCTCGATGTCCGCCTGTGCGCGTGCCCACACCTTGTGCTCGGGAAACGTGCGCTTCAGGTTCATCGGCAGCGCCGAGCGCAGGTTGGTGAAACCGGAGTGCATTTCGCCCGAAACGGCGCGACAGTGCGCACGCGCCGCGCGGTCGGTGGGCAACAACCCGCACTTCGGCTTGATCTCGACGAGATACTCGGCGATGGCCAGCGTATCCCATACCTTGATGCCCTCGTGCGTGAGGCAGGGCAGCAGGATCGACGGCGACAGCAGCAGGATCTCCTTGCGCGCATCGGCATCGTCGGGCGGGATGAGGATCTCGCGGAAATCGAGGCCGGCGAAGCGCGCGAGCAGCCATCCGTGCAGCGACCACGATGAATAATTCTTGCTGCTGATCGTCAACGTTGCTTTGGCCACGAGGGCGCCCTCCTTTGGGCGACGCGCACCGAATTGGTTCCGAATTGGACCGATGGGCACCGCTGAACAAAGTGTTTGCAAGCGACGTGCCAGTGCGTTGGTGAAGTGGCGCGCAAGTTGCATCAGGGGGACCAGGGAGACCATCACGCAATGCTTGCACCATCATCGAACGCCCTGATCTATCAGGCGTACCAGGCACAGTCGGATTTGATGTGGCCATTGCGCACGTTGGCCGAGTCGGCCCAACCGATGCTGACGCGCGCGGCGTCCGCGCCGGACGACGAGATGGCGCTGCGCAAGCTGTCGGCGGCGTGCGAAGTTTTTCTGCTCGCCTCGCTTACGCATGCGCGGCCGCCGTTCCAGCTGTCGACGATCACGCTCGGCGGCCGCGAGGTCGCGGTGCACGAAGAAGTTGCGCATCGCACCGCCTTTGCCACGCTGCTGCATTTCCGCAAGGACGCCCCGGAGCCGGGGCCACGGGTGCTGATCGTGGCGCCGATGTCGGGCCACTTCGCCACGCTGCTGCGGGAGACGGCGCGCACGATGCTGGCCGATCACGATGTCTACATCACCGATTGGCACAACGCCCGCAACATCCCGGTGCTGGCGGGGCCGTTCGGACTCGACGAATACACCGAGCACATCATGCAGTTCCTTGGCGTCATCGGACCGGGCGCGCACTTGGTGGCGATCTGCCAGCCCTGCGTTGCAGCGCTGAGCGCCGTGGCGCTCATGTCCGAAGACGATCATCCGGCGGTGCCGGCCACGCTCACGCTGATGGCAGGCCCCATCGACTGCCGCATCTCGCCCACCGAGGTCAACCGGCTGGCCTCCGACAAGCCCATCGAATGGTTCGAGCGCAACCTGATCAGTACGGTGCCGCTGCGCTATCCGGGGGCGATGCGGCGCGTATATCCGGGCTTCCTGCAGCTGATGGCGTTCATGAGTATGAACCTCGATCGCCACCTCGATTCGTTTCGCAACCTGTTTCACGATCTCGTGCAGGGCGAAACGGAGAAGGCCATCGCCACCAAGGCGTTCTACGAGGAATATTTCGCCGTATGCGACCTGCCGTCCGAGTTCTATCTCGAAACCGTGCGGCTGGTGTTCCAGGAATACGCGCTGCCACTGGGCAAGCTGCAGTGGCGCGGGCGCAAGGTCGATCCAGCCTCGATCCGGCGCACGGCGCTGCTCACCGTGGAAGGCGAGCGGGACGACATTTGCTCACTTGGCCAGACGCTGGCCGCCCAGGACCTGTGCACGAGCCCGCGGCAGTTCATGCGCTCGCACTATGTGCAGGCCGGTGCCGGTCACTACGGCGTGTTCAGCGGCAAGCGCTGGAACGGCAGCATCTATCCGGTGGTGCGCGCCGCGATCCACATGGCCGGTTAGCAAACAAGTAGGGTCAGACTCCACTTTTTTGAGTGGAGTATGACCCAAAATGTTACAACCACGGGGATGAATAGCCCATCTTCGACTGTAGGTAGTTTTCGAGCCCCACGCGCTCGATCAGTCCCAGCTGGGTTTCGAGAAAGTCGATGTGCTCTTCCTCGGATTCGAGGATGTGCTCGAACAGTTCGCGGCTGATGTAGTCGCCGGATTTTTCGCAGTGGGCGATCGCGGCCTTGAGGGCCGGATGCGCCACCATCTCCAGCTTGAGGTCAAGCGCCAGCGCTTCCTGCGCGGATTCGCCGATCAGGAGCTTGTGCAGGTCCTGCAGATTGGGCAGGCCGTCGAGAAACAGGATGCGCTCGATCAGCTTGTCCGCGTGCTTCATCTCGTCGATCGACTCGTGGTGCTCATGCGCGGCGAGGCGATAGAGACCCCAGTTGCGGAACATCCGCGAGTGCAAAAAATACTGATTGATCGCGGTCAGCTCGTTGGTGAGCACCACGTTCAGGTGACGAATGACCTCGGTGTCGCCGCGCATGCTCGATCTCCGCGTTGAACAAGTTTCAACAACGAGTTTAGCGCAGAACGATTGCGCCCGAGCGGGGATGCGGCGATCAGTCGTCGCCGAAGCCGCAGGCCATCGGTTCGCCGACGGCCTCGGCCAGCACGCCGCGGGCGCAATCCGTGCAGCGGCCGCAGCACGTGGCGACACCCAGCGTGGCGGACAGGTCGGCGAGCGTGCGCACGCCGAGCTTTACCGCGCCACGAATTTCGTGATCGGTGACCGCATTGCAGACGCAGACGTACATGGTGTCAGGCGCTCCGCGGCGTGCCGGCACTCGGCGCCTGACCATCCTGCCACCACGCCAGTGCGAGCCAGCCGGCAGGGACCAGAACCATCAGGTAGGTGAGCCACGCGCCCCATACCCCTTCCGGTCCATAGGGCTCGGTGGCGAGGTGCCAGTACTCGTTGTCGATGCCCGGCACCAGTCCGACTTCGGTGAACTCGTGGAATGCGTAGATGACGAGCTGCACGGTGAACAGCACCAGAAACAGCGACGTCACCTGGAAGAACCGCTTCAGATTCACGCGCTGCCCGTAGCGCGACCACGCCCGCGCCAACAACGCGGCCAGCACCACGCCGATGGAGGCGCCGAGCAACAGACTGCGCGAGCCTTGCTCGAACAGCAACGTCGACAGGATCAACGCGGTTTCCATGCCTTCGCGCACGATCATCAGCAACACGAAGGCGAACACGCCGAACCACGCGCCGGCACCGGGCTTGGCGGCTGCCGCATCCACCTTGGCCGCGATATCGCCGCGCATCCGCTTGGAGGCCTTGAGCATGTAGACGACCATCGACAGCACCATGATCCCGGCGGCGGAGGCGAGGATGCCCTCCCACATCGGCTTGTTCTTCGCTTCGCCGAAAAAGATGCCGGCGATCACGGACAGCACCACGGCGACGCCGGTACCCCAATACACGGCAGAGGACAACGCGATCCGGTTCGTCTTGCGCAGGTAGACAAGCGTGGTCGCCACGATCAGGAAGGCCTCGATGCCTTCGCGCAGCGTAACCAGCAGAGTAGCCAGCATGGTGGGTCCGATGTGATGATCCCGCAGCGTGCGGAATCGGGCTAGAAATGCGAATGATTCGTATTTTGCAACCGATGGTTCAAAAAAGCAAGGGGCGCGTCCGCCTTCTGTCCGGCGCCGCGGCGTGAGGGGATACGGAGGGGCCGGTAGAATGCGAATCCGCTTCCAAGTCCGCGCCCGCGTCCTCCGCGAGTGCCCCTCTCCCTGCCATGACGCAAGCCGCGCCTCCCGACCTCTCGAAGCTCAAGATCGACCGCTCCCTGGCCCCCACCCGCAGTCGGCGGCGCCGGAAGTGGTGGTGGTGGGGCGCGATCGCGCTGGCCGTGGCGGGGGGTGCTGCCTGGTACGCATTGCAGCCGCGGGTGATGACCGTGCAGACCACGACGCTCGTCACCACCTATCCGTCGCAGCAATTCGTGCTGCTCAACGCGACAGGCTACGTCGTGGCCCAGCGCAAGGCCGCGATCTCCTCCAAGGCCACCGGGCGGCTCGAATGGCTGGGTGTGGCGGAAGGCTCGCGGGTCAAGGCGGGCGATATCATTGCGCGCATCGATGCCCGGGACGTCAACGCCCAGTCGGAGGCCGCCGCGGCCAACGTCAACGCCGCCACGGCGGCGCTGGCGCAGACGCAGGCCGAAGAGCGTGACGCGCTCGCGCAACTGAAGCGCAGCCAGGACCTCCTG
>JANMCS010000162.1:0-8036 GCA_031361405.1 Betaproteobacteria bacterium | reverse complement strand
GGTCGATGCGTTTCTCGGCCGGCGCGTTGATGGCCTGGTGCTGACCGGCATCGTGCATGCGCGCGGCGTGCGCAGCCGCCTGCGGCGCGCGGGAATTCCCGTCATCGAGACGTGGGACTTGACGCCCCGCCCGATCGACATGGTGGTCGGATTTTCCAATCGCGCGGCGGGCGAGGCGGCGGCCCGATACCTGGTGGGACGTGGTTACCGCTCGCTGGCGTATGTGGGCGGCACCGATGATCGCTCGGTGGCGCGGCTGGCCGGGTTCCGGGAGGGTGCGGCGGAATGCAAGGTGCGCGAGGTGACGGTCGCGCTGGTGCCCGCGCCATCGTCCCCCACCGATGGCGCGACGGCATTGGCGCGTTTGCTGGAACAAGCCATGCCGCGCGCCGTCTTCTGCAGCAACGACATGCTGGCGGCCGGGGCCCTGTTCGAATGTGCGCGGCGGCGCATCAACGTGCCCGTGCAGATGGCGGTGATGGGCTTCGCCGACCTGCCGATCGCCGCCGGCATTGAACCCGCGCTGACGTCGGTGGCAGTGCGCGCGAAAGAGATGGGACAGCGCGCCGGTGAAATGCTGCTGCAACGGTTGGCAGGCGACGCAGCACATGAACGCGTCGTCGATCTGGGCTTTGCTGTCATCGGGCGCGCCAGTGCATGATCGATGGGGGCCGTCGCGTGAGTTGATGCCGCGGCACCTTGGATCGGCGCCGTCGCGCGGTGAATTGAACCATTTGTGGGCGAGGCTTCAGCCTCGCAGGTTCAATGCCGCGACATACCTGCGACGCTGAAGCCACGCCTACAAATGCGTCCGCAGAGGCTAGAATCCGGGACAAGGGTCGCCACAGGCTTACCGAGGAGGAACCATGCACGCTGCCAGCGCTACGCCCGCCGTTGTTCACCCTGCGTTTCGATGGGCTCGCGCCCGGCGTGTCGCACTGATCGCGCTCGTCGCCATTGCCGGCGTCGCCGGCGAGGCAGCGGCGCAGGCCTTTCCCACCAGGACGATTCGAATCGTCGTTCCGTTCGCGCCTGGCGGACGCGTCGACGGCATCGCCAGGTTGCTTGCGAAAAGCATGGGTGAGCAGTTCGGCCACCCCGTCATCGTCGAGAACCGTGCCGGCGCCGGCGGCGCCATCGGAACCGACGCCGTCGCGAAATCCGCGCCCGACGGCTACACGCTGCTGCTCGCCTCAGCCGGCACGCACGCGATCCTGCCGAACGTCGACATGAATCTTCCCTACGACTCGGTGAAGGATTTCACGCCGATCGCGAACCTGGTGGAGGGATTCACGTTCATCGGCGCGCATCCTTCACTCAACGTGACCGACATTGCCGGCCTCGTGAAGCTGGCCAAGGAGAAGCCGGGCGTCTATGGATTCGCCACCTCGGGCATCGGCACGTACGGGCACTTCGCCGGCGAGTTGCTGAAGATGTCCTCAGGCATCGACCTGATCCACATCGCCTACAAGGGCAGCGGTCCCGCTCTCATCGACCTCACCGCGGGCCACGTGCCGCTGATGGTCGCGGGGGAGTTGGTCGAGCTTGGCAAGGCTGGCAAGATCCGCGTGCTGGCAACCACCAACGAGCGCCGCTCGCCGGAGCTTCCCGATGTGAAGACGATGAAGGAACAGGGGTACCCCCAATTCACATTGCATTCGTGGATCGGGCTGGTCGGCCCGGCGGGCATCGCGCCCGACGTCGTGGCCAAACTCAACGCCGCCGCCAGCAGGGCGATGAGCGATCCGAAGGTGGAAGAACCGCTGGCCAAGCTCGGCGTGCTGACCAGTTTCACGACGCCTGCGGCGTTTGCCGACCGCATCAAGTCGGATCGCGATGCCTACGCCACGATCGTCACCAAGGCCAATCTCCGGTTTCAATGATGGTCGCGTATCCGGTGTGAATCAGGAGTAACCGATGGCGCGCCCATTCGACGGCGTTCGTGTGCTCGACCTCACGCACGTTCTGGCGGGACCGTTCTGCACTTATCAGCTGGCCGTGCTGGGCGCCGATGTCATCAAGGTCGAATCGCCGGTCGAGCCCGATTGCGCGCGTGGCCGCGGCCCCGATGCCGCAAGCAACGCCGCGTTGCGCGGACTCAACTACGAGGTCCAGGGCGGCAACAAGCGGGCGCTGGCACTCGACCTGAAGAACCCGCGCGGCGTCGCCATCCTGTTGAAGCTGGCGGCCAACGCCGATGTGCTGGTTGAGAATTTTCGCGCCGGCGCGCTCGCCGTGCTGGGGCTCGATGACGCGACCATCGCGTCCGCCAATCCGGCGCTGATCCATTGCTCGATCTCGGGCTTCGGGCAGGCAGGCCCGCGTGCCACCGTCAACGCCTACGACAATGTGGTGCAGGCGGCGTCGGGCATCATGGCGCGGACCGGCAACGCGGCCAGCGGGCCGGTGAAAACCGGCGCGTCATTCGTCGACTATGCAACCGGCTGGTCCGCAGCGTTCGCCATCGCCGCCGCGCTGTTTGCGCGTCGACGCGACGGACGCGGCCAACGCATCGACTGCGCGATGTTCGACGCCGCACTGACGATGATGAGTCCCGAGCTTGCCGCGACCCTTGCGGACAGCACGCCCCCGCCGCACGAGGCCGGGCTCGGCTGTTACGTGACCGCCAATGGTCTGCTGATGCTCGGCGCCTTCACTCCCGACCAGAATCGCCGGATGTGGCGCGCGCTGGACCGGGCCGACTTTGCTGCCCTCGATTCGTGGGAGGCGCTCTGGGCGCACGCCGACGCCATGCGTATCGTGCTGGCGCAGCGACTGCGCGAACGCGATGCCACCACCTGGATGGCGTTCTTTCGCGCAATCGGCGTCCCCGCCGAACGCGTGCGCAGCCTGGACGAAGCTGCGCATGACCCGCAGCTCCAGCACCGCGCGTTGCTTGCGCGCGCCGCTGTCGAAGCGCCGATGGTGCCCGTCGCCGCCTTCACGTTCGCGCACGACGGGCCGCAGCTAGATCGCCCCGCGCCCGGCGTGGGTGAGCACAGCGACGAGATCCTGCGCGAACTCGGCCTGCCGGCGGAAGCGATCGCAGCGCTACGGGCAGCGGGCATTGTGGCTTGACACAGCAACTCGTCGTTGAACGCGTACTACGCGGGAGGGGGTAGATGTCCTATGGTTTCTGCGGCCCAGTTGTGCATAATCGATTACGTTCCACTCACGCATGCATGTGCGTACATCGTCATTGACTCGCCGCGCACATGTTGACGTTGCCATGGCGTTGCCATGGACGCGCAAACCCCCACACGCGTGACCCGATTCATCCTTCAATTTTTCAGGAGCAATTCGATGAAATCCATTATCAAAGTATTGATGTGTACAAGCATTGCCTTGGTCGCCACTGGCGTCATGGCACAAACCACCCCCTCCGCTGGCGGCGCAATGACGAAGGACCCGATGATGAAGCCCATGACCATGCAGCAATGCAAGGATCATATGGGGATGGCGAAAACGGATGCCATGAAGAAAGATCCCGCCATGATGAAGATGGAAAAGGAATGCGCCGACATGATGAAGAAGGACGGCGGCATGATGAAGGACGGGGGCATGATGAAGGACGGCAACATGATGAAGAAGGACAGCATGCCGATGGAGCCGGCAAAGAAGTAAGCCTGCGCTGCGTTTGCTTGCCTGAAGCCTGGTCGGAGGATCTCTGCCCGGGCTATTTTGTTGCAGGCGCTGCCATGGACCGGAAGGTTGGTGTCACGCCCTGCCGAGGTGTTTTCCCAGGAACCGCTCCATCGCCTCGTAGAACTCGAAGCGGTTTTCCTCGTTGTGGAAGCCGTGGCCCTCGTTGTCCTTGACGATGTACTCCACCTCCACGCCGCGCTTGCGCATCGCCTCCACCATCTGGTCGGACTCATTCTTGGCCACGCGCGGATCCTTGGCGCCTTGCGCAATCAGCAGCGGCGCGGTGATCCGGTCGGCATGAAACACCGGCGAGGCCGCGCGCAGCATCGCCTCGTCGCGGGTCATGTCGCCGACCATCTCGGACAACATGTCGAGAAACGGCTTCCAGTACGGCGGGATCGACTTCAGGAACGTCAGCAGGTTGGACACCCCGACGTAATCCACGCCCGCCGCATACAGGTCCGGTGTATACGCCAACCCCGCCAGCGTGGCGTAGCCGCCGTAGCTGCCGCCATAGATGGCGACGCGCTTCGGGTCGGCGATGCCCTGCCCCACCAGCCACTGCACGCCATCGGTGATGTCGTCCTGCATCGTGAGGCCCCATTGCTGGAACGAGGCCGCCCAGAATTGGCGCCCATAGCCGACGGAGCCACGAAAATTCATCTGCAGCACCGCGTAGCCGCGATTGGCCAGGAACTGCACCTCCGGATTGAAGCCCCACATATCGCGCGCCCACGGGCCGCCGTGCGGATTGATCACCACCGGCAAATTCGTCGCCGCCACGCCCTTCGGCAGCGTCAGGTAGCCGTGAATCGTCAGGCCGTCGCGTGACGGGTATTGCACCGGCGTCATCAACGCCAGGTCCTCCTCCTGCAGCCACGGCGTGACATCCGCCAGGAAGGTGAGCCTTTTCGTCAGCCGGTCGTAGAGGTAACGCTTGCCCCGCGTACGGTCACTGAAGCTGGCTACGATGAACTTGTCCTCGGCCTTATCGGCGGACGTGAACTCGATCTCGTAGCCGGGCAGCTGCGCCTCGACATCGCGGAACATCGCCTCCGTCTGTGCATCGAGAAACTTGCGTTGCGTCTTCGCGGTGACCCAACGCGCGGTGGTCAATACCCGGCGCTTCCGCGAATAGCTGAGGCCTTCGACGTCAACCTCCGGATGCTCGACCAGCAGCTCGCCTTCCTGGGCGGTGGCGGGATCGAACACGAACAGCGCGGTCTTGTCGCGGCCCCGGTTGGATGCGACGTAGAGCTGCTTGTTGTCGAAGGTGAAGAACAGCGGCGCCACCGACTCCTTGAAGTTGGTGGTGAGGATGGGCTCGAACGCGTCGCCCTCTGAGGCGCGGTAGAGCAGCGTGGAATCGACGCCATCGGTGCTGCCGGCCACGCGCAGCTTGCCCTCGTGGTCCGTGCCCCAGCTCGTGATGTTGCCGGGGTTCTGCGCGATCAGCGTCTCAGTACCGGTGCGAAGATCAACGCGGTACACGTCGAAGACCTCCGGGTCGCGGCGGTTGTGCGACAGGATCAGGTGATCGTCGTCGTCTTCAAGATCGTCGACAACCTCCGCCCGCACGCTCTCGCCGGGGGTGAGATCCTTCAACGCACTGCCGTCCAGATCCGCCACGACGACGTGAAAGTTCTCGTCGCCGCCGAAATCCTTGACATAGACGATGCGATTGCCTTTCCAGAAGTAGCCACTGATGTCGCGCGCGGTTTCGGACGTGACGCGCATGGCCTCGCCGCCCGCGAGAGGACGCACGAAGACGTTCATCCGCCGCTCGTACGACGCCGTATACGACAGGAAGCGGCCATCGGGTGAGATCTGGTGTCCCGCCTGTTCGGCGTTGCGGAAGAAATCGCGGAGCGGCAGCAAGGGTGCGGCTGGAGCGGTATTGGACGACGACATGGTGGGACGCCTCAAAGGGTCGAATGCAGACGCGCATGATAGCGGGCGCGCACCCTCCTCCCACCGGCGCAGTGATACACCGGGCGACGGTTGCCGGTCGGCGATCCAATACTCGGCCGGTTCGCCGACGTCACCTCTCGGTTATCCTTCGGGCCATGTCGATCATCGCGGTGTTCAACCAGAAAGGCGGCGTGGGCAAGACCACGACTGCGCTCAATCTCCTTGCGGCCATCGCGCAGCGCAAACAGCGTCCACTCGGGATCGACCTCGATCCGCAGGGTCACCTCACGCACATCTTCGGCGTGCAGCCAAAATCCGCCGACGACACGATCTACAGTTTCTTCGTCCGTCAGCGCCCGCTCGAAGAAATTGCCGAGATCACCAAGAGCGGCGTGATCCTGTGCCCGTCGCATCTCGAACTCAACAAACTCGACACGCTGCTGGGCAAGGGCGTGAACGTCGTCACCCGGCTGCGGCACGCGCTGCATGCGCCAGGGGTGCTGACGGGGCCGGCCATCATCGACTGCTGCCCGCTCCTGAACGTGCTGTCGCTCAATGCCGTATTCGCGGCCGACCTGATGTTGATCCCGGTGTCGGCCGATTTCCTGTCGTTGCAGGGCGCGGCGCAGGTGGAACGTGCGCTGAATGCGCTCGAGCCCGTATTCAAGCGGCGCGTGCCGCGGCGCTACCTGCTCACGCGCTACGACATGCGGCGGCGGATGAGCGGGGCGGTGGAGGAGCGGATGGCGGCCACGCTGCGGCCGGACGAAATCTGCGTCACGCGTATTCGCGAGAACGTGAAACTGGCGGAGAGCCCGTCGGTGGGCGTGGACATCTTCCGGCATGCGCCGGACAGTCGCGGCGCGCGCGACTATGCGGCCCTGCACGAGGAGCTAGTGGGTGCCGGCTTTCTGCAATGACGCCGGTGCAGCGCTGATCAGGCCGATGATGCCTTCCATGTCCAGCGTATCCACGCGCCGCGGCACCGATTGCGGGCTGCAGTCGACGATTTCGCAATAGTGGTACATCTGCCGCAGCCGCCGTTCGGCGTCCGTTTGTGTGGCCGCCATGATCTGGATGTTGTCTACGCGCTGGCCATGCTTGGTCCTGATGTTGAAGCCGTATCGAACCACGACATGCCTCCCGGTTGCGCCAACCCTGATGCGGTACGCTGCCTTGTCCTTGCCGATCAAGGCGTTAGGACGGGTCGCTGTTATGATGGGACGCATCCTGCATGCAAGTAACGTACCCACCGCGACACGCCCCCCGATGACCCTCGCCCCAGCCGCCCCGGCGCCGGCCGCCGACCCCGAGAGCGTTGCCATCCTGTCAGGCGCATTGCGGCGAATGAAGCTAGTAAATGCTCACATACAGCCGCGCTTCAGTGCGCTGGCCGGCGGCGTCTCCTCCGACATCTATCGGGCCGAATTGCCCTCCGGCGTCATTTGCGTCAAACGCGCGCTGCCCAAATTGAAGGTGGCCGCCGATTGGCGGGCGCCGGTGGAGCGGAACCGGTGGGAAGTCGAGTGGTTGCGGGTGGCCGGCAATATCGTGCCCGGCGCGGTCCCCCAGATCCTGGGCGAGGACGCGGAGGCCTGCGCCTTTGCGATGACCTGGCTCGACCCGGTCGCCTATCCGGTATGGAAGGCGCTGCTGGCGGAAGGCACCGCGACGGCCGCCACGGCCGCCCAGGTGGGCACCGTACTTGGCCGCATCCACGCGGCCACGGCGGACCGTCCCGCCATTGCAGCGCGCTTTCCCACCGACGCCCTCTTCCACGCGATCCGGCTCGATCCTTACCTGGTCACGACCGCCGGCGCGCACGCCGACCTGGCGGCGCAACTGCATGCGCTGGTCGCCACCACGGCCGCCACCAAGCGGGTACTCGTGCACGGCGACTTCAGTCCCAAGAACATCGTGATCGGCACGGCCGGCCCGGTGATCCTCGACGCTGAATGCGCGTGGTATGGCGATCCGGCCTTCGATCTCGCCTTCGTTCTCAATCACCTGCTGTTGAAAGGTATCTGGCGGCCGCAGGGACGCGCCGGCTTCGCGGCCATGGCGCGGGACCTCACTGCCGCGTATCAGCAACACGTGGCATGGGAGCCGTGGGCCGCGCTCGACGCGCGCACCGCGGCGCTGCTGCCCGGGCTGATGCTGGCCCGCATCGACGGCAAATCGCCCGTCGAATACATTTCCGCCGAGCGCGACAAGGACATGGTGCGCGCCTTCGCCCGCGCCCACCTTGCACAACCCGTCGCGGGGCTGGAACAACTCGTGCATGCGTGGTCGGCATGACGCCCACCACCATCAATCGCGTGCACGGCCGCCGCGTCTTCGATTCGCGCGGCCGGCCCACGGTCGAAGCGGAAGTACGCCTCGCCAGCGGCGTGATCGGCCGCGGCATCGCCCCGGCCGGCGCCTCGCGCGGCTCACGCGAAGCCGTCGACCTGCGCGATGGCGGCACGCGCCTGGGCGGC
>JANMCS010000156.1:0-14038 GCA_031361405.1 Betaproteobacteria bacterium | reverse complement strand
TCGGTGAGCCCGGTGCCGAGGGAAACATCGTAAGGTCGCGGCACATCGGTGTTGGCGCGCTCCACAAGTTCGGGGCACAGGATGTCCTCGGCGGCTGCGATCACCGCGTCGCGGCGCGTGGCGAGGTCGCCGATCACGATGCCGATCACCTTGCCAGGGTCGGTTAACGCCGTTGCGCGTGCATGCGCCAGCGCGGCGGCAAGTTCTGCCTCCGTTGAGGCAAAGGCACACCGCGTTTGCGTTGCTGCGCACGGCGGTGGCAAGGCGAGGTGCGCGATACGCATGCCGCCCGCCCCAAGTGCGGCCAGCAAGCGCTGCTGTTGGGGCGACCACTCGAGAAATCCCGCGCACGTCACCGGTCGTTGATGCCACGCCGGAACATCGGCGGCCACGGCCGTCAACTGGTCGGCGACCTCCGCTCCATCAAGCAGGCCACGCTCATCGAGCACCGCGCGATAACGCGACGCCCAGCGACTGAACGTGGCCGCATCGTCGTCGATGCCGGCGTGTTGCCACGGCGCCAGGGATTCGTCGGGTTTACGCCACGCATGAAAGGTGGTCCAGGCGTTGGCTGCGGCACTGGCCGCGCCGCGCGGATCCAGCAGCGCGCCCTCATCGGTGACGATGCGTTCCCACAACAGTGCCGATGCCTCGGGCGACAGCAAGGTTCGCACATCGACGAGCGCGCCTGCGACCAGTGCATCGAGCCGCAACACCTGGAGCCAGGCGGACCACGGAAACGCATTGGCCGCCGGCCATGCGGTCGCGCCCAGGCGCACTTGTGCAGCGTCGTACTGCGCCATGAGTGCGCGCGCGAGGCGCTTGTTGGGTGTGACCAGTACGTGGCCGCCGGCGAGGGCAGCGGCGAGTTCGGCGTCGGGCATGGAGGCTGGCAACAGCACGACGCATGAGGCGCCGCGATCGGTATCGACTCTAGCACCGATCGCGCGCAACGCCGCGCCGCGCGAATGCGCAGGCGCGACGACGTGTTAAAGGACCGGTTGACTCAGTCGCCGCGCCCCGATGCCGACAGCGCGCTGGCGGCCGTGATGGGAAATGAACCGGTGCCGCCACTGGACAGCGATGCAAGCAACGACGGCCTGGTGGGCGTGGGCGCGGCGCCCGCATGCAAGGGACTGGCGCCGGCACTTTCGCTGGGGCGCACCTGCAGCGGCCGTTGCGCCACCTTCCATTCGCCGCACCAATCGTCGTCGCGCACGTGGGGCCACACGCCTTCGATCATGTACGACTTGGCATTGATCGGATGCAGCATCGGCGCCGTGCGCCGGCATTGTCCCCACTGCACACCACGCGTATCGGTGGGCTTGGCCATCTGGCGGTCGTAGTACTGACAGGCGACGCATTTATCCACGTGCGAGATCTCCATGGCCGGCGCCCCGAATCTGCAACGCCGTGATGTTGAACGGATATGACAACACCCTTGCTAGAACTGTGCCAGCGCCAGATCGATCAGGTGGAAACGGTGCGTGGCCCGACCGATGGCAGCGCGCATGCCTGCATTAAGCGCGCGAATGCTGAGCCGCGCCTTAAGACCAATGGCCGAGGCGCGATGCGATGAGTGGTTTTTTGAAACGGCGATGGACGACGCACCATGCAAGGCTGGAGCCTTGCCTGCAAATCGTCAGCGATGCAACGGAACGTCTGTAGGCAAGGCTTCAGCCTTGCACGACATCCCTATTAGTGACCTGTCTAATGCACGACCAACGGCACAAAGCCGCGCGGTGTCATTGCCACCGGACGCGTCCGCCGGGCCGCCATGCGGGTGGCCCCGGAGGGGCGCCGCGAGGCAGACCGGGCTGCCAATTTGCGGTCATGACCGATCGCAATGCGCGATGCAGTTCGGCGCGTGGAGGCGCGCACCGCAATTCGCATGCATTCAATTCGCGTGCGCATGAGCCTGGTGCTCCATTCGGTCGTTGGGAATACGGCCGCCGACCGCATCGCTGTTTGCAGTCTGGAAAAGAAAACTTTCCCGGCGGCCGTAAGCTTGTGAAGCGCGCTGCTGCATGTTCAGGCGGCAAGCGACCCGAACACGGCCTGCAGGTGCGCAGGAACATCCTGCACGCGCCGCGTCATGAACCCCGGCAGCGCATCCAGCGTCGACTTCAGTTCTTCATCGGCAGCCGCGGCTTCGAGCGCCAGTTGCTCGTCGTAACCCTTGCGGCTCGCCGGCGATGACAGCACCTCGTAGGCCGCATGGATCATCCGCACGAGCTGGGAAAGATCCTGACCCGAATCGGCGGCGCCATATTGGAACCGTTCCAGCACCGCGGCGTACGCGGCCTCGATGCGGGCCGGGCATGCACCCGGGGCGAGATCGAGGTAGTCGTAGTAGGTATAGGTCACGGTGCTTCTCCTGTCTGGGTTGGGCCCATTGCCGCAGACCCGATGACAGACTAAAAGCAGCAAGCGTGCCAACGCGACGGACGGTAGGCAACCCCTTGAAACAGCGAAATATCTTGTGGTCCGTAGGCTGCCACGATAGCCCTGGCGGACCCCACTCCGGACGAGCGGTGCCTACAGCACCGCGAGCGGCGTACGCCGGCGCGGCGGCGGAAAGTGGCGGTCGAGTTCGGCGATGACGCCGGGCGTGAGGCGAAGCGTCGCGGCCCGCCGATTTTCGTCAATCCGCGCCGGCGTGGACGACTTCGGGATCGCGATCACACCCGGGGTCCGGATGGACCACGCCAGCGCCAACTGCGCGGCCGTGACGTCAAGTGTCGCCGCCACGGCGGCCAACTTGCGGTCCGTTGCCAGTGTGCCCTGGTTCACCGGCGAATACGCCATCACCGGCATCCCGTGGCTGGCGCAGCACGGCAGCAGGTCGAATTCGATGCCGCGCGCGGACAAGTTGTACAGCACCTGATTGGTTGCACAGAATTCGCCGTTTTTCGTCGCTGCCAACTCACGCATTGCGCCAGCGTCGAAGTTGGACACCCCCCAGCGCAGGATCTTGCCGTCGGCGCGCAACCGTTCGAACGCGGCTACGGTCTCGCCCAGCGGGATGCTGCCGGGCCAATGCAGCAGGTACAGGTCGATGCGCTCGGTACGCAGCCGCCGCAGGCTGCGTTCGCAGGCCGCAATGGCGCCCTTTGCGTCTGCGTTGTGCGGATAGACCTTGCTGACGATAAAGGCCTCGTCGCGCCGCCCTTCCACCGCCTGTGCCACGATTTGCTCGGCGGCGCCGTCGCCGTACATCTCGGCGGTATCGATCAGCGTCATGCCGAGATCGAGCCCGTGCCGCAGCGCGGCCACCTCGCGCGCGGCGTCCTGTCGCCGCTCGCCCATGCGCCACGTGCCCAAGCCCAGCGCCGGCACGGGCGTGCCGTCGGCAAACTTGACCAGCGGAAGGGGCGATAGCGTGGGCATCCGGCAAGCATAAGGCGAAGCATCACCCTGCGTACAATGGTGCGCATGCTCACCCCGCCGCCCGCCACCTCTGATCGTCGCGTCGTCCGTGGCGCGTGCCCGCACGATTGCCCCGACACCTGCGCGCTGCTGACCACGGTGGAAAACGGTCGTGCCATCGCGATCCGCGGCGCGCCCGACCATCCGGCTACGGGTGGCGTGCTGTGTACCAAGGTCGCACGCTACCTCGACCGCACCTATTCCGACCAGCGCGTGCTGCATCCGATGCGCCGCGTGGGACGCAAAGGTGAAGGCCGCTTCGAGCGCATCGCGTGGGACGAAGCGCTGGCGATCATTGCGTCCAAGTTCGCTGCGATCGCGGCATCGGATGATGGTCCCGAGGCCATCCTTCCGTACAGCTATGCCGGCACGATGGGCCTGCTGCAGTACGGCTCGATGGACCGGCGCTTCTTTCATCGACTGGGCGCGTCGCTGCTCGACCGCACGATTTGCGCCTCACCGGCAAGGCCGGCTGGACCAGCGTGATCGGCGCCACGATGGGGATGGACGTCGAGCAGTACGAGAACAGCAAGCTGATCCTGATCTGGGGCAGCAATCCGATCACCTCCAACCTTCATTTCTGGATGCAGGCGCAGGAAGCCAAGCGGCGTGGCGCGCGGTTGATCGCCATCGATCCTTACCGCAGCGCCACCGCGGAAAAGTGTCACGAGCACATCGCGCTGATGCCGGGTACGGATGGCGCATTGGCGCTCGGGCTGATGCATGTGCTCATCGCCGACAACCTGCTCGACCGCGACTACATCGAGCGCCACACCGTCGGCTTCGAGCAACTGGCCGCGCGCGCCGCCGAATGGAATCCGCATCGCACCGCGAAGGTGTGCGGACTGCATGCGGAACAGGTCACCGATCTGGCGCGCGCGTATGGCACCACGCGACCCGCCGCCATTCGCGTCAATTATGGAATGCAGCGCGTGGCCGGCGGCGCCAACGCCGTGCGCGCCATCGCCTGCCTGCCGGCGCTGGTGGGGGCATGGCGCGATCCCGCCGGTGGCGCGCTGCTGTCGTCATCGGGGACCTATCCGGTGAACACGCCGGCGCTCGAACGGCCCGATCTAATCAAGGGCAATCCACGCACGATCAACATGACGACGATCGGCGATGCGCTGGTCGACGCCACCGCTCCGCCGGTGCGCGCGATCTATGTCTACAACTCCAATCCGGTGGCCGTGGCGCCGCATTCCGGCAAGGTGCGCCAGGGCTTCGCGCGCGAGGACCTTTTCTGCGTCGTCCACGAAATCTTCCAGACCGACACCGCGGATTTTGCCGACATCCTCCTGCCCGCGACCACGCAGCTCGAGCAGATCGACGTGCACATGTCCTATGGCCACTTGTATGCACTGGCGAACAACAAGGCCATCGAGCCGTTGGGCGAAGCGCTGCCCAACACGGAAGTATTCCGCCGCTTGGCGACCGCGATGGGCTTCACTGAATCCTGCTTCAGCGACACCGACGAGGCGATCGCGCAGATGGCATGGAAGCATGATGATCCACGCGCCCGTGATCTCGACTGGGCGACTTTGAGTCGCGACGGTTGGCGGCGTCTGGAGGTGCCGGTCGCCTATGCCCCGTTTGCCAATGGCAATTTTCCGACGGCATCCGGCAAGTGCGAGTTCTTCAGTGCCGCATTGGATCAACAGGGTCTGGACGCGGTGCCGCAATACATTCCGCCGCGTGAGTCCGTGGCCACCAACTCCGCGCTGGCGGCGCATTATCCGCTGGCGTTCATCTCGCCGCCGGCACGCAATTTTCTCAATTCGTCATTCGGCAATCTCCCCGCGTTCGTGGGCGAGGAGTCGACACCGTGGCTGGATCTCAATACGGCCGACGCTGCGCCGCGCGGCATTCGCGAAGGCGACCGCGTGCGCATCTTCAACGACCGCGGCGAATTCACGGCCACCGCGCGCGTGAACGAACGCGCCCGCATTGGCGTGGCCGTGGCGCCGTCGATCTGGTGGCAGAAGCTCTCGCCCGATGGCAAGAACGCGAACGCCGTCACCAGCCAGGCGCTGACCGATCTCGGCAGGGCCGCAACATTCTATGATTGCCTGGTGGACGTTGCGCGGGTGGAATCACCACCCGCGTTCGACCTGTAGACGAGACTTTAGTCTCGCAGCTAAGGCGGCACGTACTACAGCACCTGCTACGCGCCCTGTAGGCGAGGCTTCAGCCTCGCGGGTATCGCAACCGACGCCTACAACTTGCGTACGAGCCCCACCATGATCCCGAAGATCTCGAGCGAGCCTTCCGGCCGGATCACCGCATAGGCCTTGTTCTCGGCGCGCAGCACGAACTTGCCGTCTTCGACGTCCAGCCGCTTCAGCGTGAACTGGTTGTCGACAATGGCCACCACGATGTCACCCTTGTGCGCGGACGGACGCTTTTCGACCACGACGAGATCGCCGTCGAAGATGCCGGCATCCATCATCGAATCGCCTTTGACGCGAATCAGCACGGTTTGCGACGGTCGCTCGATCAGGTAATCATCGATGGTGAGCGCATCGGCGTCGCTGTCGTCCACCTGCTCGGGCAGTCCTGCACGCACCGGCGAATCGGCCAACGGCCGCGCGAAGAAGCGCTTGGTGGGCGCCAGCCGCCGGTCGGGCGTGGAGTCGAGAAATCCCGCTAGCTTCAGCCGTGCCACCATGGCGGCCACGGATGATTTCGACTTGAGCCCCAACAGGCTGCCGATCGACGCATAAGAGGGCAACGCGCGATGCTGGGCGTAGTAGTCCTGGAGTGACGTCAGGTAGGAACGATCGTTCGACATACGCGTAGAATACGAACGAACGTTCGCGGCGTCAAGCCCCCCTCTTTGGCCCGCGATCCATCCGGTAACAACTCGGCCTTTCATGCAGCTTTTTGCCCCTTCGCTGGCCTTTGTCGACCTTGAGACCACCGGCATGCGGGCCGCGGACGACCGCATCACGGAGGTCGCCATCGTCCGGGTCGATATGGATCCCGGCGGCGGTCCGCCGCGCGTAGCCGAGTGGAGTTCGCTGGTCGACCCCGAGATGCCGATCCCGCCGGTCATCCAGGTCCTGACCGGCATCACCAATGCCATGGTCGCGGGTGCGCCCACGTTTTCCGCCATCGCGTCGCAAGTCGAGGAGCGGCTCGAGGGCGCGCTCTTCATCGCCCACAACGCGCGCTTCGATCACGGCTTCCTGAAGCATGCGTTCGCGCGCGTGGGCCGACCCATGGTCGCGCGGGCACTGTGCACGGTGCGCCTCTCCCGGCGCCTGTACTCCGACGCCCAGGGCCACGGCCTCGATGCTCTGGTGGCACGACATGGACTCACCAATACCGCCCGTCACCGCGCGTTGGGCGACGCCCGCGTGCTGTGGTCGTTCGTTGAATTGCTGTATCGCGAGCATCCGGCGGACGTCATCACCGCCGCGGTGAAATGCATCCTGAAGATCCCCAGCCTGCCGCCGCAATTGCCGCCCGACGCGCTCGACGCGTTGCCCGAAGGCCCCGGCATCTATCTTTTCTACGGCGAGAACCCGCTGCCGCTCTACGTCGGCAAGAGCGTGCACCTGCGCGACCGCGTCAGCGCGCATTTCACGAGCGACTGGCGGCAGGAATCCGACCTGCGCCTGTCGCAGGAAATCCGCCGCATCGAGTTCGAATCCACTGCGGGCGAACTGGGCGCGCTGATGCGCGAAGCTGTCACGATCAAGCGCCTCCTGCCCGCGCACAATCGCGCGCTGCGGCGCAAGGCGGATGCCGGCGTGCTGCGCCTGGTCGCGGGCGGCCCACCGGCGTTCATCCAGGCGCGCGATGTCACGCCCGCGGAACTGGCGGGCGGCTTCGGACCGTTTTCGTCCAAGCGCGGCGCGCGCGAAACGCTGCGCAGTCTCGCCGCGGAACATGCATTGTGCTGGCGGATGCTTGGTCTGGAAAGACGCGACGGCGGACCGTGCTTCCAGCGGCAGTTGCGGCGTTGTGCCGGTGCCTGTGTTGGCGAGGAGTCCGGTGCGGATCACAGCGCGCGATTGTTGGCAGCGCTGACGCCGTTGGCCATTCCGGCGTGGCCGGTCGAAGGCATCGGCCTGCTGCGCGAGGTGGACGCCCAAGGCGAGCGCACGGATGTGCACGTGCTAAGCGATTGGTGCTGGCTGGGCACGGCGCGCGATGACGGCGAACTTGCGGCGCTACTGCAGTGTCGGCCCGCGCCGCAATTCGATCTCGATGTCGCGCGGTTGCTGATGAAGCGACACGCGCAGGGCAAGTTGGCGGTGTTGCCCGCGCCAATCATCGCGGCCGCGGCGGTCGATCCTGGGTGGTAAGCCGGAAAGCACAACGCCCGCGAGGTTGTCACGGGCGTTGGCGAAAAGCGTGGCGACCCCAGCGGGATTCGAACCCGCGTACTCACCGTGAAAGGGTGATGTCCTAGGCCTCTAGACGATGGGGTCGTAGGGTGCTGCCGCGGCGCGGCGGAACAACTGCCGAGCCGTTTGCTGCGAAGTAAAGGTGGTGGAGATAAGCGGGATCGAACCGCTGACCTCTTGCATGCCATGCAAGCGCTCTCCCAGCTGAGCTATACCCCCACGTGAGCCACAAATTATAGCCTGATGAGGCCTGCCTTGGCAATCCACGCCGTTAACGTCCCGCCGGATGCTTGCGAGGCTGAAGCCTCGCCTACAGGGCCTTGAGCAACCCATGCGGCGACGTGCACCATGCGGTGCGTGGAGCAGCGTGCAAGGTGCACGGCGCATGCGCCTGCGTTGCGCTATCATCGCGCGGCCCCGCGGACCCCACACCATGTCGACCTCCCTTCCTGCGCCTCTCGCGTCACCTCCTCCCGATCTCGCCGGCCGCGTGATCTTCATCACCGGCGCCAGTGGCGGCCTGGGCGCCGTGCTGGCGCAATCCTGTGGTGCGCGCGGCGCGACGGTGATCCTGCATGGACGCGTGGTGCGCAAACTCGAAGAGCTGTACGACAGGATGATGGAAGCGGAAATGCCCGAGCCGGTGATCCTGCCGCTCGACCTGGCCCGTGCCACCGCGGACGATTTCGGCAACGTGGCCACCGCACTGCAGGCGCAATTGGGCCGCCTAGACGGCCTGGTGCATACGGCTGCGCTGCTGGGTTCGCTCGGCCCCATCGAGCATCAATCCTTCGACAGCTGGCTGTCGCTGTTGCGGGTGAACGTGGCAGCGCCGATGGGTTTAACGCGCGCACTGATGCCCTTGCTGAATGCATCGCCCGATGCCAGCGTGATCTTCACGCTGGACAATCGCGGCGAGCAGCCGCGCGCCTATTGGGGCGGCTATGCGGTGACGAAAGCCGGCGTGGCCACGCTGGCCCGCGAGCTGGCGGACGAATGGGAAAACCGCGCAAACCTTCGCATCAACGCCGTGGTGCCCGGGCCGATTCACTCGCCCATGCGCGGCCGCTCGCATCCGGGCGAGGATCACAGCGTGCTGCCGCCACCGGAGGCGCTGGTGCCGCTGTACCTGCACCTGCTGCAGGGCCAGGCCAAGGCCGACAGCGGGCAGATGGTGGACGCTCAGGCGTGGCTGGCCGGCACGCCCTGCACGTCGTCGCTGCGCGCATAGCGCAACAGCACGCGCAGCCGCCGGAAATCATCCGGCGGCAACATATCCGGCAACAGCAGCAACGTGCGCGACCAGCGCGCCCCATCGGGGCGCCAGACAATGGTGGTGAGCCGGGACCCCACGTACGACGCCGTGCGGACATGCCCCGCCACCAGCGCTGGCCCCGCGTAGCGCACGGCGATGAGGCGGTTGGCGGCGAGGCGCACCTCGGTGACCGCCCGCGCCCCGCGCCGCAATGCCAACCGATGGAACACCTGCGTGGTCCACAGCGCCAGCATCACGATCAACCCGGACTGCAGCCACAACGGCAATGGCAACCCGACCACGACGGCCGCCGTGGCGATAGCCAGGAGGCCCAGCAGCACGCCGGCGCTGCGGGAGGCGCCGGGGACAACGATGACGGTGGGTGGCAGGACCATGCCGCCCATTGAACGCCGATCCCGCGGTGAGCGCGATCAGCCATTGGGCCTACGGCTGGGTCGGCCTGGCCACCCCTTTGGATAGCGCGAGCCAAGTGGCGATGACGGTATCGGGATTGAGCGACATGCTCTCGATGCCCTGGTCCACCAGCCACTGCGCAAGGTCCGGGTGGTCGGAGGGGCCCTGCCCGCAGATGCCGACGTACTTGCCTTGGCGCTGGCACGCGGTGATCGCCATCGACAACATCACCTTGACCGCATCGTTGCGCTCGTCAAAGGTCGACGCGATGGGTCCGCCGGAATCGCGATCGACCCCAAGTGTCAGCTGCGTCATGTCGTTGGAGCCGATCGAGAAGCCGTCGAAGTGCTCGAGAAACCGGTCGGCCAGCACCGCGTTGGCGGGCAACTCGCACATCATGATCACGCGCAGCCCGTTGTCGCCGCGGGCGAGGCCGTGCTGGGCCAGCAGCGCGATCACCTTGATCGCTTCGTCGACGGTGCGCACGAACGGAATCATGATCTCGACGTTGGTGAAGCCCATGTCGTTGCGCACGCGTCGCAGCGCCGCGCATTCGAGCGCGAAGCAGTCGTGGAACTCCGGCGCGATGTAGCGCGACGCGCCGCGGAACCCCAGCATCGGGTTTTCCTCGTGCGGTTCGTAGCGCTCGCCACCCAGCAGCGTCGAGTATTCGTTGGACTTGAAGTCCGACATCCGCACGATCACCTTCTTGGGATGGAACGCCGCGGCAATCGTGGCCACGCCTTCGGCCACCTTCTGCACGTAGAAATCGGTGGCGGACGGGTACGCCGCGATCCGCGCCTCGATCTCGCGTTTCAATTCCGGATGCTGGCGGTCCAGCTCCAGCAGCGCCTTCGGGTGGATGCCGACATTGCGGCTGATGATGAATTCGAGGCGCGCAAGGCCCACGCCCGCATTGGGCAGCCGCTGGAATTCGAAGGCCAGCTCGGGGTTGCCGACGTTCATCATGATCTTGGTGGGAGGCTCGGGCATCCGATCCAGCTCCACGTCGATAATCTCGATCTCAAGCATGCCCGCGTAGACATGGCCGGTGTCGCCTTCGGCGCACGAGACGGTGACCAGCTGCTCTTCCACCAGCACCTGCGTGGCATCGCCACAACCGACGACGGCGGGAATGCCCAACTCGCGCGCGATAATCGCCGCGTGGCAGGTGCGGCCGCCGCGATTGGTGACGATGGCCGCCGCCCGCTTCATCACCGGTTCCCAGTCCGGGTCGGTCATGTCGGTGACCAGCACATCGCCGGGGCGCACGCGCGACATCTCGGCGGCCGAGCGCACCAGCCGCACCGGCCCCTGCCCGATCTTTTGCCCGATGGCACGGCCGCTGGCCAGTACGGCGGACGTGGCTTTGAGCCGATAGCGGCGCAGGCGTTCGGAATGCTCTTCCTGTGACTTCACCGTCTCCGGCCGGGCCTGCAGGATGTAGATCAGGTCGTCATTGCCATCGCGCCCCCATTCGATGTCCATCGGCCTGCCGTAATGCGCCTCGATGGCCATCGCGTCGCGACCCAGGGCCTCGGCCTCGGCGTCGGTGATCGAAAAACGGAGGCGTTCGGCCATCGGCACTTAGACATTGACCGTGGATTTGCCCGCCGCATGGGATTGCGTGAACACCATCTTCAGCGCCTTGGCTCCCACCGACTTGCGCAGGATGGCGGGTCGCCCTCCGGCCAGGCAGCGCTTGTCGACGTAGAACTCGTCCGGATTGACCGCACCCTGCACGACCGTTTCACCGAGCCCGTACGCAGCGGTGATGAACACCACCTTGTCGAAGCCCGACTCGGTGTCGAGCGTGAACATCACGCCGGAGGCGCCAAGGTCGCTGCGGACCATCCGCTGGACGCCGGCCGACAGCGCGACGTCGGCGTGGGCAAACCCCTTGTGGACACGATAGGCGATGGCGCGATCGTTGTAGAGCGACGCAAATACCTCGCGTACTGCATGAATAATATTCTCTATACCGCTGATATTAAGAAATGTTTCTTGCTGACCTGCGAACGATGCATCGGGCAGATCTTCCGCCGTGGCGGACGAGCGAACGGCAAAGGTGGCGCTTGGCGACGCGTGTGTCAGCGCGGCGTAGGACGCGCGGATAGCGGTGTCGAGCTCGGGTGGCAACGGGGCTTCCAGCAGCCAGCGGCGGACGTCCGCGCCCGCTGCGGCCAGCGCGGTCACGTCGTCGACATCCAGCCCTTCAATGCGCGCCGTGATGCGGCCGCGCAGGTTGCCATGGTCAAGGAAGGCCCGGAACGCGGAGGCCGTGGTGGCAAACCCGCCGGGGACCCGTATACCTGCGCCCGCGAGCTGAGTGATCATCTCGCCGAGCGACGCATTCTTGCCGCCGACCTCGTTGAGATCGGTCATCCGCAGCTGCTCGAAGGGGATCACCCACCGTTGTTCGCTTGTCATCCGTCGTCCCTGACCCAGGTTTATTGCGCCGCCACATCGATCGGCGTCAAACCGCAAGTTTACCTTGTACGGGCGGCTCGCCATGTCGTGTTGCGCCGCGCAAAGCGTGGGCCTACCGTCCGCCACCCAAAACGACCACGGCCGCAGGAGCGGCCGTGGGGCGAACTGCATCGCGATACGACGTCAGGTGCGTGGCGGCGTCATTGCCGGAGCCTGCGTAGTGAGGTCCTCGGGATCGGTAAAGCCGCCATCAGCGCCGGCGTCCATGTTGAGATTGACGCCGGCGTCGGGCGAAGCTGTGCGATGTCGGCTGCGTACGGCCCGGCGCAATGTCCGATACAAGTCGGGATGCGAGTCCTTGAGATAGCTGATGATTTCGAAGTCCACGCGCTTGACCTGCGACAAGTCGAGTTGCTCCACATGAACAAGCCGCAGCAACTCCTTGACGGGACGAGGCATTTCGCGCCCGCTTTCGTAGCGCGACCCCCCGCTCTGCGTGACGCCGATCTGCGTCCAGAACTGCTCCTGGTTCATGCCGAGCCGACGCCGGATTTCGCGGGGATTGAGAACGCGATCGAGGATTTTCACGGGTCACGGGCCTTCGTGGCGGAAACCGCGGAGACGAAACCCAAATGGCGTCATCCCCGGCGGTTTCCAGTGCTATACCAATGGCATATTTTTGACCGAATTAAGTCGCCGCGCAAGCAGCAAATGATGAACGGCGTCCTTTCCGTGCCAAAGCCTCACGGGTGCGCCCCTTGCGGCGCACCGGTTCGGTTGTAGATTACGCCAATCCTCGCGATGCGAGGTAATCCTCGTACGGACCATCGAAGTGGACGGGCTCGTCGCCGGTCAGCTCGATGACCCGGGTAGCCAGCGCGGATACGAATTGCCGGTCGTGCGACACCAGGATCAGCGTACCGGCATACTTCTCGAGCGCCAGCTGCAAGGACTCAATCGACTCCATGTCCATGTGGTTGGTGGGCTCGTCCATCACCAGCACGTTGGGTTGCTGCAGCATCAGCTTGCCGAAGAGCATGCGGCCGCGCTCGCCGCCTGAAAGCACGCGCACCGACTTGCTGGTCTCGTCGCCGGAAAACAGCAACCGCCCCAGCGTGGCCCGCACGATCTGTTCGTCGTCGGTCGGCTGCTTCCACTGCGCCATCCAGTCGAACAGCGTCGATTCTTGTTCGAAGTCAGCGGTCTGGTCCTGGGGGTAGTAGCCGATGGCCGCGCGCTCGGCCCACTTGATCCTGCCGGCATCCGGGGCGAGCTCGCCGATCAGCGTGCGCAACAGCGTGGTCTTGCCGGCACCGTTCGGGCCGACTATGGCCAGTCGCGCGCCCGCCTCCACCATGAACGACATGTCCTCGAACAACGGCTTGGGCAGCGCCGGCCACGTCTTGGTGAGTCCTTCGACTTCCACCGCGTGGCGATGCAGCTTCTGCTTGGGGTCGTATTCGAAGCGGATGAACGGATTCTGCCGCGATGAGGGCTTCACGTCGTCAGGGCGCAGCTTGTCGATCTGCTTGATGCGCGACGTGGCCTGCTTCGAGCGGGCCTTGTTGGCCGAGAACCGGCGCACGAACTCCTGCAACTCGACGATGCGATCCTTGGCCTTGGCGTTGGAGGCGAGCAGCCTTGCTCGGGCCTGCGTGGACGCGATCATGTAGTCGTCGTAATCCCCCGGAAATACCTTCAGCGTGCCGTAGTCGAGATCGGCCATGTGCGTGCACACGCTGTTGAGGAAGTGCCGGTCGTGCGAAATGATGATCATCGTGGACTCGCGCGCGTTGAGCACCCCCTCGAGCCAGCGAATGGTGTTGATATCAAGATGGTTGGTGGGTTCGTCGAGCAGCAGGATTTCCGGATTCGAGAACAGCGCCTGCGCCAGCAGCACGCGCAGCTTCCAGCCCGGCGCCACTTCGCTCATCGGTCCCTGGTGCAGTTGCTCGGCAATGCCAAGCCCCATCAGCAACTCGCCGGCGCGCGCCTCGGACGTGTAGCCACCCAGTTCCGCGTAGTGCGCCTCAAGGTTGGCGGCCTTGACGTAGTCCTCCTCGGTAGCGTCGGGGTTGGCGTAGATCGCGTCGCGCTCCTCCTGCGTGGCCCACAGCTCCTCATGGCCGCGCATCACGACGTCGAGCACCCGCTGGTC
>JANMCS010000146.1:0-4288 GCA_031361405.1 Betaproteobacteria bacterium | reverse complement strand
CAAACAGCAACCTTGGCGCCTTCCTTGGCGAACTTGAGCGCGGTGGCGCGGCCGATGCCTTGGGCAGCGCCGGTGATGATC
The DNA here is from genome assembly GCA_031361405.1 of Betaproteobacteria bacterium. GTDB lineage: Bacteria > Pseudomonadota > Gammaproteobacteria > Burkholderiales > Casimicrobiaceae > VBCG01. The sequence goes on along the minus strand of JANMCS010000146.1, from coordinate 4,207 downwards.
GAGACTTTCCCAAGCAGACGCATGACGTTTCCTTTGTGGTGCCGGTAGCCGCCGCGCCGGACGTCCGGACACGGGCTAAACCGACCGACTATAGCCCGAAATGGTGCGTTGCACAAGGGCGGTGCTCAATTAACCCTGAGCCCTGAGTCAGTGGCCACTAACAAACTAAATAATATTTAAAAACAATATATTATTGTGGATTGACCTGAGCCCGTCCCGGCGCGTTGCACCCCCAAGCGACTGGCCGAGGACATCAGGATGCTGCGGAACGGGAAAGGCGCCTGCCCCCGCCGCCACGGCGCCCGCCGCGGGCGAGGAGGGTCAGGCCACGGGCAGCCAATGCTCGATCGTGAGCTGGAGCGACGCATTGCCCTGCCATTCGTTGACGTCCGGCCGGAACGCGGCCCGGATCCGCAGCGGCAATTCACCCGCGTAGTGGAACAGGATGGCCTCGAAGCGCTCGCCATCGCGCTCCAGCGTCAGGCGGCGATGCTTGCCCCCCACCACCTGGCTGGCCTTGACGGTGAAGACATCGTCGAACACCGGCGCGGGCAGCCCCTGGCCCCATACGCGCTCCCGCAGCGACCGGGCCAGGTCGAGGTTGAGTTCGCCCGGACCGAGCGCACCGTCGCTGTCGCAATGCGCAGCGGGCGGCACGCCGCCCAGGATTTCCCCGACCACCGCTTCGAACGTGCTGGTGAAGCGGGGCAGGTCGGGCTCGGCGATCGTGAGCCCCGCCGCGAAGGCGTGGCCCCCGAAGCGCGCAATCACGCCGGGTGCCCGCTTGGACACGAGGTCGAGCGCGTCGCGCAGATGCAATCCGGCGATCGAGCGACCCGAGCCCTTCAGTTCGCCGGCGGTGCCACGCGCGAACACGATGGCAGGCCGATGGAAGCGATCCTTGAGCCGCGACGCCACGATGCCCACCACGCCTTGATGCCACTCGGCGCGAAAGAGACACAGCGTGCAATGCGCGGCGACGTCGGTGGCGTCGGCCAACGCGTCAAGGTCGGCCAGCGCCTCGTCCTGCATCACGGCTTCCACGGCGCGGCGCTCGCGATTCAGCTTGTCCAGTGCATCGGCCAGCGGCATCGCTGCGGCGTCGGTTTCTGCCAGCAGGCAGCGAATGCCCAGCGCCATGTCGGCAAGGCGTCCGGCCGCATTGAGGCGCGGTCCGGCGACAAAGCCCAGATCGAACGCAGTAGCGCGTCGAGGGTCGCGTCCCGCGGCGGCGAACAGCGCCTTCACGCCGGGTTGCGCGCGGCCGGCGCGAATGCGTGCGAGGCCCTGCTCGACGAACACGCGATTGGTCTGGTCGAGGCGCACGACGTCGGCGACGGTGCCGAGCGCGACCAGGTCGATCAGGTCGGCGAGGTTGGGCTCACGGCGGGTGGCGAAGGCGCCGTCGGCCCGCAGTTGGGCCCGCAACGCGAGCAGCACGTAGAACAGCACGCCCACACCGGCGATGTGCTTGCTGGGAAACGTGCAGCCGGGCTGGTTCGGATTGACGATGATTGCGTTCGCCGGCAGCGTGTCGCCAGGCAGGTGATGATCGGTGATCAGAACATCGATGCCCAGCGCGTTGGCCGCGGCCACGCCCTCCACACTGGCAATGCCGTTGTCCACGGTAACCAGCAACGCGGGCTTGCGTTGTGCCGCCAGCGCGACGATCTCCGGCGTCAGGCCATAGCCATACTCGAAGCGATTGGGCACGATGAAGTCGACCTGCGCGCCCATCAACCCAAGGCCGCGCATGCCGACTGCGCATGCGGTGGCGCCGTCGGCGTCGTAATCGGCCACGATCAGGATGCGTTCCTGTTTCGCGATCGCCGCTACCAGCCGTTGGATTGCAGCGGCGATGCCCTTCATTGCGGTGAACGGCGGCAACGCCGCGAACGAGTGGTCGAGTTCGCTCGCCGCAGTGATGCCACGCGCCGCATAGACGCGCGCCAGCACCTGCGACAGGCCTGCCGCTTCGAGCGCCGACGCCGCGCCACCGGGCGGTCGCCGCACGATCGTCCTGCTCACGACGATCCCGGTGCGATCGGCGGCACAAAAGCAGTCGGGCGCGACCACGGCCGCCAGCGCGTCCACCATGACATGGCGCGTGGCATCCAGATGAAGGCGCCACGGCCAGCGGTGGCGACCACGGTGAGTGCGCCGAGCGTGCCGCCATCGAGCGCCGCCAGGGCGGGGACCAGCCACGCGGTCAGCGCAGCATCGAGCGCGGCGGGCGTGCGCAGTTCCGGCAGGATCACGACGCTGGCGGCGGTTCGTGGCAATTGCGCCAATCCGGCTGGGGGTGCGGCCACGTCGCCGGGTCCTTGCGTGGCGAGACCGCGCGCCACGTCACCGCCGCGACCCGGCGGCGCAAACCAATCGATCGATGACTTGCGACTTGCAGCCACCGCCGCGCCGGCGTCCGCAATCCAGATCGCGGTGACGGGCAGGCGGCCGGCGCGCTCGCGCGCGGCATTGCGCGGGTCGTCGTGCAGCAGCATCTGCATTTCCGACAGCCAGCGCTTCCATTGTGCCGCCTGCACACCATGCGGCATGTGCGCGTGGATCGCGCCGCGCACCTGCTCCAACGGTGTCGTGTGCGGCATTTCGAGGCCGGCGACATGCACGAACCAGGTGTCCGGGCGTGGCGCCACGAACCGCAGTCCATCGGTGGCGAAGTGGCTGTTCAGCCGCTCGATGAACGCCCGCGCATCGGCGTCCGACAGATCATCCACGCGGCCACCGAGCAGCACATCGTCGCGCCCGGCGATCAGCGCCACGGGATCGGCGCGGGCGATGGTGCCGGCTTCGAGGGCAACGCCCGCGCCTCGCGCGGCCAACGGCGCCAGCGGTGTCGTGGGCGGCAATCGCGCCGCGGCCAGCAGCACCGCGTCGATGCCGGCATCATCGTGATGCGGCGGTGGCGCGCGTTGCGCCAATGCCGCCAGGCCGGGTGCGGCGGCGAGCAGCGCCGGCGGCAGGGACAGCATCGAGGGAAGGACCAGCGTGAGCTGCATGGCGTCGTGATGTCGACGCGGGGGTGTGGCCGCGTTCGGGAACCTTGCGGCGGTCGTCGAGTCTAGCATGCGATAATTCACGTCTTCATTGCGCGACTGTTGTCGTCATCCCTGCCGCCCCATGCTCCTGCGCACCCCGTCCTGCCCGTTTTCTTGTGTCATGCCGGTGCGTTTGCGCGTACCGGCCTGCAACCCGTGACGCCCTACGAACTGGCGATCGGGCTGCGCTACACGCGGGCCCGTAAAGGTTCGGGACGCAACTCCTTCATCTCCTTCATCTCGTTGATCTCCATGGCGGGCATCGCGCTGGGCGTCGCGGCGCTGATCGTCGTGCTGTCGGTGATGAACGGCTTCCAGGAAGAGTTGCGCAACCGCATCCTGGCCGTCGCCTCGCATATCGAAATCCGCGGCCTGCCGCAATTGGCCGACTGGACGCAGATTGCCGCCGTCGCGAAGGAGGAGCCGCGGGTCAAGGCCGCCGCGCCGTATGTGCTGGGGCAGGCGATGCTCGCCGCCGGCGACGTGAATCGTGGCGCGCTGATCCGTGGCATCGATCCCGCGCGCGAAGACAGCGTGGCCGACATCGGCAGGCACATGCGCAAGGGTGCGCTGGCCGATCTCAAGCCTGGCGAATTCGGCATCGTGCTCGGTGCCGAATTGGCGCGCGCGCTCAACGTCATGCCCGGCGATGCTGTCGTCGTGATCACCCCGCAGGGCACCGTCACGCCCGCGGGCACGTTGCCGCGCCTCAAGAGCTTCAAGGTCACCGGCATCTTCGAAGTCGGCATGTTCGAATTCGACAGCGGCCTGGCGCTGATCAACATCGAGGATGCGCAGCGGCTCTATCGGATGGATGGCGTATCCGGCGTGCGTTTGAAACTCGACGATCTCTTCGCCGCGCCGGAAGTCGCGCGCGACCTGTGGCAGAAGATGCCGGTATCAGCCGAGGTCCGCGACTGGACGCGCAACCACGCCAATTTCTTCCGCGCCGTGCAGATCGAGAAGCGCGTGATGTTCATCATCCTGACGCTGATCGTGGCCGTTGCCGCCTTCAACATCGTCTCGGCGCAGGTGATGGTCGTCACCGACAAGCAAGCCGACATCGCGATCCTGCGCACGCTGGGCGCGGCGCCATCGTCGATCATGGCCATCTTCGTCGTGCAGGGCGCGCTGATCGGCATGATCGGCAC
>JANMCS010000459.1:0-4391 GCA_031361405.1 Betaproteobacteria bacterium | reverse complement strand
CTGCTTGCCCTGGCCGCCTGCAACTACCTGTCAGCCGACGCCGATCACGATCTTGGCGTCGGACAGGAACTTGTAAGGCGGGATGACGAGATTGGTGGGCGCCGGCATCCCTCTGAAGACACGTCCGGCGAGATCAAATTTCGACTGGTGGCATGGACAGAAGAAGCCGCCCACCCATTCCGGACCCAGGTCAGCCGGTGCGACATCGGGACGAAACGTGGGCGAGCAGCCCAGGTGCGTGCAGATGCCGATGGCGACCCACATCGAATCCTTGATCGAGCGATGCTCATTCTTGCAATTGGCGGGCTGCTGGTCCGCGTTCGAATTGGGATCGGCCAGCCGGTCGTTGAGCTTGGGCAGCGTTGCCAGCATGGCCTTGGTGCGGTTCAGCACCCAGCACACCTTGCCACGCCACTCGACGGTGATGAGCTGGCCCGCCTCCACCTTGCTGATGTCGACTTCGACGGGCGCCCCGGCGGCACGAGCACGCGCCGACGGCCAGAACGACATGACGAAGGGTGTGGCGGCGGTGACCGCGCCCACCCCGCCCACGACACCGGTGGCTCCAAGCAGGAACCGTCGTTTCTTTGAATCGACCGCTTGATCTGCCGCAGCTTCGGACATCTTGGAAGACCTCAAAGGAGCGCTGAAACACGAGGTGGCCCGCAGCCCATGTCCGCGCGCGCCACCGTTTTTGCGACGAGTTCGCAAAACCTGCGGATTATACGGGATTTGTGCACCGCTTCGGAAGCCCCCGCAGCGGTTTGTCGCAGGAAAAGGGAGGCGAATCAGCTGCTTGCGAACATTTTGCCCGACGCTGGACAAGCTCCATGGACAAGCGCCGCGCGCCCTGTGGCTCTATACTTTGGGGCATGTTGCGCAAATTCTGGCTCCTGTTCGCCCAAGCCTGCACGGTGTGCGTCGCGGCGCTGTTCATCGTCTCCACGCTGCGCCCCGATCTATTGCAGCGCCTGGGCGGCCGCGTGGCCAACGTCATCGTCACCCAGGAAACGCACACGCCGGTCACCGGCGCGCGCGTGGGCTCGTATGCCGATGCCGCGCGCAAGGCGATGCCGGCCGTCGTCAACATCTACACCAGCAAGGATGTGAAGGCGCGCAATCCGCTGGCCGACGACCCGGTGTTCAAGCGCTTCTTTCCCGACCTCGACCGCGGATCATCGCAACGGCAGACCAGCCTCGGTTCGGGTGTGATCGTGTCTTCCGAAGGCTTCGTGCTCACCAATCACCACGTGATCCAGGGCGCGGACGACATCCAGCTGGTGCTGTCCGACGGGCGGCGGGTGGCGGCGCACGTGCGCGGTACCGATCCCGAGTCCGACTTGGCCGTGCTGAAGATGGATGCGCAGGACCTGCCCGCAATGACCTTTGCGGCGACGGACAGCCTGCAGGTGGGCGACGTCGTGCTGGCCATCGGCAATCCATTCGGGCTGGGCAACACGGTGACGATGGGCATCGTCAGCGCGCTCGGCCGCAACTATCTCGGCGTGAATCGCTTCGAGGATTTCATCCAGACCGACGCCGCGATCAACCCGGGCAATTCGGGCGGCGCGCTGATCGACACCGCGGGCAACCTGATCGGCATCAACAGCACCATCTACTCGCAATCGGGCGGCTCGCTCGGCATCGGCTTCTCGATTCCGGTGTCGCTGGCGCGCACGGTATTCGAGCAGATCGTGCGGGACGGCGAAGTCACGCGCGGCTGGCTGGGCGTGATCCCGCAGCCACTCACGCCCGAGATCGCGAAGGCGCTGGCGTTGAACCGGCTGGACGGCGTGGTGATCGGCGACGTGCAGCGCGGCGGCCCGGCCGAGCGCGCGGGCATGCTGGTGCGCGACGTGGTGCTGGACATCGGCGGCAAGACCACGCGCAGCGTCCCGCAGTTGCTGGCGCGCATCGCCGAATTGCCGCCGGGATCGAGCGCCAAGATTCACGTGCTGCGTGAGGGCACGGACATCGAGATCAGTGTGCTGGTGGGCAAGCGGCCGAAGCCGGACGCGCAATGAAAATGGGGCACGTCGACTAGTCCAGATCGCGAATCCGGCAACCGTTGAGCTGCGCGAGAATTCCGGGTAGCACCGGCATATATCGCTCGCCGTGGCCCTGGGCGTTGGCAAGCTGATAGGTCTGGTTGACCGCCTGGGCAATGAACGAGGCAACCGGCGCGCTTTCGGCCAGCTTCGAGTAGTAACGCATGTCCTTGCCCGCTATGCGCAGCGGTCCTTTGAGGTGGCTATCGTCGCCGTGGAGCACCCACGGCATCATCATCTGGAACATCTTGCTGTTGCCGCCACCGGCAGAGACCACTTCATACAGCTTTTGCAGATCGACACCCAACTTGGCCGCCGTGGCCAGTGCCTCGGCGATGACGGCACTGGTACCGATGGATATGAAATTGTTCAGCAGTTTCAGCGTGTGACCTGCGCCCAGCGCCCCGGCTTCGATGATGGTGTCGGCATAACATTCGATGATGGGGCGCAGCTCCCGAACGGTCGCCGCATCGCCGCCGACGAAGGTGCTGAGTTTGCCTGCTTCCGCCTCCTTCGGCGTTCGCCCCACCGGAGCGTCCGCCATCCGCACGCCCCTGCTGGCAAGGTCCGCGCCGATCCGGCGCGTGCTGACGGGATCGGCCGTCGTGGAATCGACCACGATCAGACCGCTGCGGGCGCCTTCAAGGATCCCCTGCTCGCCATAGACCGCATGTTCGACCTCCACCGTCGACGGCAGACACATGAACAGGACGTCGCATTCGCGCGCCACCGCCGCTGGCGTGTTCTGCTCCGAGGCGCCGCGCGCCACCAGGTCGTCGACCGGGGCGCGGTTGCGATGCCCCATGACCGTCAGCGGATAACCTTGGGCGAGGATGTTTCCAGCCGCGCCATGGCCCATGAGCCCGACGCCGATATAGCCGATGCGATGTTTCGACATGCTGAGATTCCTTCGGGTTGACAAGCAGGGTTCGTGGTCGTGGCGCGGCAGGCCACGATTCAGTCATTCGGCTCGAGAATGGCGCGAATGAAATTTTCCAGTTCGGGCGTCCCGGGCGCGGCAAACAACTTCCGTGGGGGCCCCTTTTCCCAGACCCGGCCCTGATGCATGAACACGAGCGTATCGGCAGTGCGTCTTGCAAAGCCCATCTCGTGCGTGACCAGCACCATCGTCATGCCCGTCGTGGCCAGGCGCTCCAGGACCTTGACCACTTCGCCGACCAGCTCGGGATCCAGTGCGGACGTGATCTCGTCGAACAGCATCAACCGCGGTTGCATCGCGAGTGCGCGAGCGATGGCGACTCGTTGCTGCTGCCCCCCGGAAAGCTGCGCAGGATAGGCGTGGAGTTTTTCTTCGAGGCCCACCTGCCGCAGCACCTCCAGCGCGACGCGTTGCGCCTCGACCATCGGCACACCCTTGGTTACTGTCAGTCCCAGCGTGATGTTGCGTTCAACCGAATGGTGCGGAAACAGGTTGAGAGTCTGGAAGACAATGCCGATGTGGCGGCGCAGTTCACGCAGTTCGGTGCCCGCGCGGGGCAATGGCTTGCCGTCGAACGTGATACTTCCCTCATCGATCAATTCGAGGCCATTGAGGCAGCGCAGCAGCGTGGTCTTGCCCGATCCCGAGCGACCGATGATTGCCACCACTTCGCCGGCCTCGATATCAAGCGAGACATCGTTCAGCACCACGTTGGATCCGAAGGATTTACGGATGTTGTTTAATGCCATGAGTGGCATCGATTTTCCTCTCGAGGCGCGTCGCATACAGCGAAAGTGGCCAACATAAGGCGAAATAGAAAGCTGCAACCAGCGGATACACCACCATCGGCTGAAACGTCACGTTGACGATCAGCTGCCCGGCGCGCGTCAGCTCGACGAAACCGATGATCGACGCAATGGAAGTTCCCTTGATCAATTGCACCAGGAAACCCACGGTGGGCGGGATGGCGATCCGGAACGCCTGCGGCAGGATCACGTAACGCAGTTGCGCCAACGGGAACAGCGGGATGGCTGCCGCCGCCTCCCATTGCTGGCGCGGGACCGCCTGAATGGAACCGCGCCAGATCTCGCCAAGGAAGGCCGCCGCATACATCGTGAAGGCCAGGGTCACGGCGGGCCAAGGGTCGATACGGATGCCTGTCATCACGGCCAGGCCGTAATAAGAGAGAAAGAGTTGCATCAGCAGCGGCGTGCCTTGGATCAAGCCGATATACAGTGCCGCCAGCCAGCGCAGAATGGCAATCGACGAGGTGCGGGCGATGGCAAGCAAAAGTCCCCCGACGCCGCCCCCCACGAAGGCGATCAGGGACAGCACCACCGTCCACCGCAGCGCGCCGAGCAGGAAGAGAAACGCCGACCAGTCGAAGTCGCGGCTCATCGTGA
>JANMCS010000141.1:0-2931 GCA_031361405.1 Betaproteobacteria bacterium | reverse complement strand
GGAAGCTTGCGCAGCAGCGGCGTGATGGACAGCGGGCCGTTGAACGCCAGCACCATCGTGTAGCCATCCGGTGCTGCCTTGGCGACCTCGTCGGTGGCCACGGTGCCGCCCGCGGCCGGCTTGTTGTCCACGACCACCGGCTGGCCGAGGCGATCCTTCAGCTTGTCGGCGATGGTGCGACCGAGCACGTCGATCGAGCTTCCGGCCGGCGCCGACATGATGAAACGCAGCGGCTTGTCGGGCCACGCCTGCGCGCCGGCCGATGCCGTGGCGAGCAGCGCGCAGCTGAGGACGATGCCGTGGAATGTTCGACGATGCATGAGTCGACTCCGATGCGAATTCAGGGGAAGGTGGCGCTCACACGTCGACGCGGCCGCAGACCAGGTATTCGAGCAGCGCCTTCTGCGCGTGCAGGCGGTTTTCCGCCTCGTCCCACACCACGCTTTGCGGGCCGTCGATCACCTCGGCCGTGACTTCCTCGCCGCGGTGGGCGGGCAGGCAGTGCATGAACAGCGCATCGGGCCTGGCCTGCTTCATCATGTCCCCGTCCACCATCCAGTCGGCGAACGCGCGCTTGCGCACTTCGTTCTCCGCCTCGAAACCCATGCTGGTCCACACGTCGGTGGTGACGAGATCGGCACCTCGGCACGCGTCCATCGGATCGGCGAAGGATTGGTAGTACATGCCGGCGCCCGAGCCGGTGCCGATACCCATGCGCTCGACTTCGTAGCCCGGCGGCGTGGAGACGTGGACCTTGAAATCGAGAATGGAGGCAATCTGCAGCCACGTGCTGCACACGTTGTTGGAGTCGCCGATCCATGCAACTGTCTTGCCGGCGATGGAGCCACGATGCTCGACGTAGGTGTAGATGTCGGCCAGGATCTGGCACGGGTGATATTCGTTGGTGAGTCCGTTGATCACCGGCACGCGCGAGTGCGCGGCAAAGCGGTCGATGATCGACTGCTCGAACGTGCGGATCATCACCACGTCGACCATCCGCGAAATGACGCGCGCGACGTCTTCGATGGGCTCGCCGCGCGAGAGTTGCGTGTCGCCGCGATTGAGGTTGATGGCAATGCCGCCCAGCTGGTTCATGCCGGCCTCGAACGAGACGCGGGTGCGGGTGGAGGCCTTCTCGAACACCATGGCCAGCGTGCGATCACGCAGCGGCTGGTAGATTTCGTAGCGCTTGAAGCGCTCCTTGATCCAGCGCGTGCGCTCGAACAGGTACGCGTAGTCGTCACGCGTGAAGTCCTTGCACTGCAGGAAATGGCGGGGCGCGGCGGGCATGAGCGGCGGGTGTAGTGGGGCGGCTGCCGCGGCGGCAGCGCCGGCATCAGGCGCGTTCAAAATACGATCCTAACATGGTGATACTCCGTTGCCGGCGTGCGTCCGGCGGCGTTCAGGCATGGCGTCGGCCAACAAAAAAGGCGCCGTTGCCGGCGCCTCTTTGCACAGATTGCTCAACACCAGGGGCGATCAGGCAAGCGCCTTGATGGCTCCGGACAGGCGCGACTTGGTGCGCGACACGACGTTCTTGTGCACGATCTTTTTGTCGGCGATCTTGTCCATCACCGCCTGTGATTCCTGCATCATTTTGGCGGCGGCGGCCTTGTCGCCGACGACAATCGCCTTCTTCACCTTCTTGACCGCCGTGCGCAGTTCCGACTTGAGGCTAGCGTTGCGCTTGCGCGTCGCTTCTGCCTGCCGGGCGCGCTTTTTTGCTTGCGCCGAATTGGCCATGGAATGAATGTCCCTGGATTGAAAATGCGTTGTGTTCGAACCGGCTTGCCGGGGGCGCCAGCGAAAGTTGGCGGCCGCCATTGGAAAAAACGAGCCAAGCCAGAGATAATAGCGTGTTTTCGCTGTTTCGACAAGGCCTTGGCGCGTCCCGGGCCGGTTGGCGCCGTCCTCCTCCTGCCCCTTGCCCCGTGAACCTCCTCCGCGCCCTATCCACCGTCAGCGGGATGACTCTGGTCTCCCGCGTCACCGGGCTCGCGCGGGAAAGCCTGAAGGCCGCCTTCTTCGGGGCCGGCATGCAGATGGACGCGTTCGAGGCGGCCTTCCGCCTGCCCAACATCCTGCGGCGGATGTTCGCCGAGGGCGCGTTTTCGCAGGCCTTCGTGCCCATCCTGGCCGAATATCATCGCCAGCGGGGTGCGGACGCCACCCGCGACCTGGTCGGTCGGGTCGGCACGCTGCTGGCGTTGGTGCTGCTGGGCGTGACGGCGCTGGGCGTACTGGCCGCGCCGTGGCTCGTCTACGTGCTGGCGGGCGGGTTTGCCGCCACACCGGGCAAGGTGGAGCTCACCACCGACCTCATCCGCATCGTCTTTCCCTACATCCTGTTCGTGTCGCTGGTCTCGCTGGCCGGCGGCGTGCTGAATGTCTATCGCCGGTTCGCGATTCCCGCGTTCACGCCGGTGCTGCTCAACCTGTCGATCATCGGCGCCGCGATCTTCCTGTCACGCTATTTCGATCCGCCAATCCTGGCGCTGGCGTGGGGCGTGTTCATCGGCGGCGTCGCGCAACTGCTGCTGCAGATCGCGCCGCTGGCGCGCATCGGCATGCTGCCGCGACCGTCCTTCGACTGGCGCGACGAGGGCGTGCGCCGCGTGCTGCGCGCGATGGGGCCGGCGTTGATCGGCGTGTCGGCGGCGCAGATCTCGGCGCTGCTCAACACGCAACTGGCCGCGTGGCTGGGCGACGGCCGCATATCGTGGATCACGTATGCCGACCGCCTGATGGAATTTCCCAGCGCGTTGCTGGGCGTCGCGCTGGGCACGGTACTGCTGCCGTCACTGGCCAAGCACCACAGCGACGACAACCCGGTCGAGTATTCGTCGCTGCTCGACTGGGGACTGCGGCTCGCATTCCTGCTGGCGCTGCCCGCGGCCGTCGCGCTGTGGCTGCTGGCGCTGCCGCTCATCA
>JANMCS010000130.1:0-4403 GCA_031361405.1 Betaproteobacteria bacterium | reverse complement strand
CGTTTCGTTTGTCGCCGGCGCGCCGCTAATCCTGGCGCCAGGGCAATCCCGCGACGCGCCAGCCGTTGATCACGCGCTGGCCCTGCGCATTCTTGTCGCCCTCGAAACCTTCGAGGATGTTGAACGCGGCGGCATAGCCGTTGGCCGTGGCCAGCGCCGCCGCATGGTGCGAGCGCACGCCGCTGCGGCACAGGAATGCAACGGGCCGTGCCGGATCGACCTTGGCGCGCAACTGCTCCAGGAAGCCGTCATTGCGCTTCTTGGCCGGATAATCGTACCACTCGATCGAGACGCTGCCCGGCACGTAGCCGATCAGGTCGCGTTCGGCCAGCGTGCGCGTATCTACCAGCTCGACTTCGCCGGCATTGAACAGCGTCCACGCCTCGGCGGGAGTGAGCAAACCCCCGAGTGGCGCACCGGCATCGCGCGCGCGGGCGGCCGCGGCGGCGACAATGGATTCGTGATGGAGGGGCATCCAAATACGATAGCACGCACCTGCCGCAGCCCGCTCCTGCCTAATACGTCTTGTACGGGAGGAACTTGCCGCTGATCACGATGTTGACGCGGTCTCCCTTCGGGTCCGGTTCGCGCGTGATGTCCATCTTGAAGTCGATGGCGCTCATGATGCCGTCGCCGAATTCCTCGTGGATCAGCGCCTTGAACGTGGTGCCGTAGACATTCACCAGCTCGTAGAAGCGGTAGATCAGCGGATCGGTGGGCACGGCCGTCGGCAGCGAGCCCTTGTACGGCACCTCCTGCAGGATCTGCACCGCTTCCTTGTCGAGGCCGAAGAGCTTGCCGGTGATTTCGGCCTGCGACTTGGTCAACGTCATCTGGCCCAGCATGGCGGCGGTCGTCCACTCCTTGCTTTGTCCGATCTTCTTGCCGATCGCCGCCCAGGTCAGTCCCTTCCTGCGCTTGGCGGTGATGATGGCTTCGGTCACGTCCTGGCGATTCATGGTGTCTCCTCCAGCAGTTGGACAGGCTTGGCAGCGGCGTCGGCCTGCAGGCGGCGCGAGCGCTCCACCAGGAAGTCGACGAGGTGATTCCGGATCTCGTAGTACTGCGGGTCGTGATGCAGGGCGTGCCGGGTGCGCTCGCGCGGCAGCGTATTGACGACGATTTCCGCGATGCGCGCGCGCGGACCGTTGGACATCAACAGGATGCGGTCCGCGAGCAGGATGGCTTCATCGACATCGTGCGTGATCATGAAAACGGTCTGGTGCGTGGCCTGGACAATCCGCAGCAACTCGTCCTGGATCGAGCCTCGCGTCAGCGCATCGAGTGCTCCGAACGGTTCATCGAGCAGCAGCATCTTGGGTTCGATGGCAAACGCGCGCGCAATACCCACCCGCTGCTTCATGCCGCCGGACAGCGCGCTCGGTTTTTTCTCCTCCGCCCCCGCCAGGCCGACCAGCTCGATGTAGTGCTGCGTGTGCGCGAGCACGTGGTGCTCGCGCCGGTCCGGCCACTTCGAGCGCACGGCGAACGCGATGTTCTCGCGCACGGACAGCCATGGCATCAGGGCGTGCCCCTGGAACACGACGCCGCGCTCGAGCCCCGGGCCGGCGACCTCGCGGCCTTCCATGATCACGGTGCCGGCGCTCGCCTGTTCGAGGCCGGCAAGCACGTTGAGGAACGTGGTCTTGCCGCAGCCGGACTGCCCGATGATGCAGACGAACTCGCCGCGCTCGATGCCGAAGCTCACATCCGCGAACACGGGCGCCGTCGGATTGCCTGCAGCATCCGGATAAACCTTGGCCAGCCCGGCCACGTCGAGAAAGGCCCCCACCGTCATTACTCCTGATAGGTGACGTGACGTTGCAGGCGCGCGAATGCCGTGTCGAGCAGCATGCCGACCACGCCGATCACGAGTATGGCGAAGATCACGTTGGCGAGGCTCAGGTTGTTCCACTCGTTCCAGACAAAGTAGCCGATGCCAAGCCCCCCCACCAGCATTTCCGCTGCCACGATCACCAGCCACGCGATGCCCATCGAGATGCGCATGCCGGTCATGATCGTCGGCGCCGCCGCCGGCAGGATCACCTTGAACGCCTTGCGCAGCGGCGACACTTCAAGCGTGCGTGCCACGTTCAGCCAGTCGCGCCGCACCGATGCCACGCCGAACGCGGTATTGATCAGCATCGGCCACAGCGAACAGATGAAGATCACGAAGATCGACGATGTGGCCGAGTCCTTGATCGTATAGAGCGCAAGCGGCATCCATGCCAGCGGTGAAATCGGCTTCAGCACCTGGATGAACGGATTGAGCGCGCGATGCAGCAGCGGCGACATGCCGATCACGAAGCCGAGCGGGATGGCCACCAGCGCGGCGAGCGCGAACCCCGACAACACGCGCGCCAGCGAATAGGCGAGCTGGATGCCGATCCCCTTGTCGTTGGGACCGTTGTCGTAGAACGGGTGCGTCACGTGCTTCCATGCCACGTCGCGCATCTGCGCCAGTGTGGGCAGTCCGGAGGTGCCGCCCGTGGCCTTGCCGAGCATCGCGGCGTATTCATCATTGGCCGCGATGGCACCCGCGCGCGGCAGCGTGGCGAGATACCAGACGCCGAGAAACAGTGCGAGCAGGAGGCCGCTCAGGATCGCGGCCTTGACCGGAAGCGAGAGATTCACGTCGTCTCAGCCGGCGAGTCTGCTGATCGGGAAGCTCTTGGCGTACGCGGCGGCCTTGCTGGCATCGAACTCCTTGCCCATCACCTTGAACGCCTTGTAGGACTCCTTGGGTGTCGTCAGTCCCATCTCGGTCATCCGCTTCCGCGCATCGGTGACGAGGAAGATTTTTTCGGCGATGGCCTTGTAGTCGACGTCCTGCTTGATGTAACCCCAGCGCCGCATCTGCGTGAGCATCCACACCGACATCGACGCCCACGGAAAGGGATCGAAGTCGAGACGGGTCGGATCGTTCCTGATGTTGCCCAACCCGTCGGCATACCGTCCGGTCAGCACCTGCTCCAGCACCGGCACCGGCTGGTTGAGGTACGACGCCGGGGCGATCACCTTGGCGATCACCTGCCGGTGGCGTGGTTCGTGCGCCATGGCCGTGGCGCCCACGATGGCGCGATAGAGCGCTGCGAACGTGTTGGGGTTCTGGCGCACCCATTCGCTGCGGACGCCGAACGCGCAACACGGATGCCCGTCCCAGAGTTCCTTGGACAGGATATGGATGAAGCCGACCTCGTCGTAGACCGCGCGCTGGTTGAAGGGATCGGGCCCGAGGAAGCCGTCGATGTTGCCTGCCCGCAGGTTGGCCACCATTTCGGGCGGCGGCGTCACCCGGATCTGGATGTCCTTGTCGGGATCGAGGCCGTGCTCCGCCACGTAGTAGCGCAGCAGGAAATTGTGCATCGAGAACTCGAAAGGAACGGCAAAGGTCATGCCCTTCCATTGCTTGGGGTCGCGCTTGTCCTTGTGCTTCATGGCCAGGGTGATGGCCTGCCCGTTGATGTTCTGGATCGTGGCGACATTCATCGGTTCGGCCACCGAGCCGATGCCCAACGCGATGGCAATGGGCATCGGTGCCAACATGTGCGAGGCGTCGTATTCCTTGTTCAGCATCTTGTCGCGGATCAACGCCCAGCCCGCTGTTTTCACCAGCGTGACATCGAGGCCCTCGTTCTTGTAGAAATTAAGCGGGTCCGCCATGATCAGCGGGGTGGCGCACGTGATCGGGATGAAGCCGATCTTGAGTTCCTTTTTTTCCAGTGCCGTACGGTCCTGCGCCATCGCCGTCAGCGCGCCGAGCGGAAGAAATTCCGCCACTGCCGCGGCGGCGGTCGACGCGCCGACGGCACGGAGAAACCGGCGCCGCGCGCCATCGTCAGGAAACAGGCTGCGCAGTGCCGCCTGTTCGAACACCCGCGCGGAGAGCCGCTCCGGATCCGTTGCGATCGCGGCGCGCTCGAGCGCCTGTGCCGCATCGTGTTCGCGCTGCGTGGCATGCCCGCCACACGAGCACCGCGGTTGTGTATCGTGACAGTAGGGATTGTCGAGGTAGGACATGAGCTTCTCCGGTGCAGGCGCGATGGACAGGCACCTTTTCATTGCAATGCGCGTGCCACTCGAAAATCACCGTCGTTTCAACAAAACTCGGGGAATTCGCGTCCCTGACGCGCCGCTGCCGATCCGGTTTGGTGCGGCAGCCGCCGGATGCGCACCTTGACTGTGCGACAATTTCCCGCCGATTCACCGCAATCCTTCTGCGCACCCCGCGCTCCCCTCGCCTCATGGAACCACCCTCTCTAGTCGTCGCACTTCTCCTCGGCATCGTCGAGGGCCTCACCGAATTCCTGCCGATTTCGTCGACCGGTCATTTGATCGTCGCTGGTTCGCTGCTGGGCTATACCGGTGACAAGGCCAAGGTCTTCGAAATCGCGATCCAGGCC
>JANMCS010000087.1:0-5431 GCA_031361405.1 Betaproteobacteria bacterium | reverse complement strand
CAACTCGCTGCCACCGGCATCAACGTGCGCGTAGTATCGATGCCCTGCACCAGCGTGTTCGACCGGCAGGACGCCGCCTGGCGCACTGCGGTGCTGCCGCACGGCGTGCCGCGCGTGGCCGTCGAAGCCGGCGTCACTGCGGGCTGGCGGAAATACGTCGGCGCCATCGACGATCCGCATGCCGCCGTGATCGGCATCGACTCGTTCGGCGAATCGGCGCCGGGACCAGTGCTATTCAAGCACTTCGGGCTCACGGTGGAGCATGTCGCCGCCGCCGTGCGCGGCGTGGTCTGACGCGAACCCATCACGTACCGGCATGAGCACCGTCACCATCCGTCCCGCCCAGCCCGTCGACGCGTCCGGCATCGCGCAGGTGCGCGTCGATGCGTGGCGCACCACCTATCGCGGCATGATTCCCGATGCCTACCTCGCGGCCATGCGCGTGGAGGAAAGCACGGCGCTGTGGGAGAAAGTGCTCACCGCCGCGCCCAACACCACCAATACGTTCGTCGCTGAAATTGAAGGCCGCATCGTCGGCTTTGCCTCCGGCAGCATGCTGGCCGAGCCCAAGCTCGGCTTCAACGCCGAACTCGCCGCTGTCTACA
Source organism: Betaproteobacteria bacterium (assembly GCA_031361405.1). Classification (GTDB taxonomy): domain Bacteria; phylum Pseudomonadota; class Gammaproteobacteria; order Burkholderiales; family Casimicrobiaceae; genus VBCG01. The sequence goes on along the minus strand of JANMCS010000087.1, from coordinate 4,826 downwards.
TCGAGCGCGACCTGCAGCGCACCGGTGTCGGCCGCCGGCTGGTGGCCGCCGTGGCATCGGCGCAACGCTCGCATGGCGCCACCGGCCTCATCGTCTGGGTGATCGCGGCCAACAAGCAGGCGCGCGCCTTCTACGAAGCGCTCGGCGCGCAACTGGAAATCGAACAGCCGTTCAACTGGGACGGCATGGATCTGGTCGAGGCGGGCTATGGCTGGCGCGACCTCGATGCACTGATTGCGACGGGCGGCGCGCCCGCCCTGCTGCACTGACATTTCAACGGTAACCCGTGGAGAAACTGCAATGACCATCAAAGTCGCGATCAACGGTTACGGCCGCATCGGACGCAATATCCTGCGCGCGCATTACGAGGATGGGAAGAAGCACGACATCGCGATCGTGGCAATCAACGACCTCGGCAGCCCCGAGACCAACGCGCATCTCACGCGCTACGACACGGCGCACGGCAAATTCCCCGGGACGATCGAGGTCGACGGCGACGCGATGGTGGTCAACGGCGACCGGATCAAGGTGTTTGCCAATCGCGACCCGTCCAAGCTGCCGTGGGGCGAGCTCGGCGTCGATGTCGTGCTCGAGTGCACGGGATTCTTCGCCAGCAAGGAAAAAGCCGGCGCGCATATCGCCGGCGGTGCGAAAAAAGTGATCATCTCCGCGCCCGGGGGCAAGGACGTCGACGCGACCATCGTTTTCGGCGTCAATCAGGGCGTGCTGAAGGCCACCCACACGGTGATATCCAATGCGTCGTGCACCACCAACTGCCTGGCCCCGATGGTCAAGCCGTTGAACGACACGATCGGCGTCGTCACCGGGCTGATGACCACCATCCACGCCTACACCAACGACCAGGTGCTGACCGACGTGTACCACGAGGACCTGCGCCGCGCGCGCTCCGCCACGATGAGCATGATCCCCACCAAGACCGGCGCGGCCGCCGCCGTCGGACTGGTGCTGCCGGAACTGAACGGCAAGCTCGACGGCTTTGCGATACGCGTGCCCACGATCAACGTGTCACTGGTCGACCTGTCGTTCATCGCCGCGCGCGACACCACGGTGGAGGAAGTGAACGCCATCATGAAAGTCGCGTCCGAATCTGCCGCGCTGAAGGGCATCCTCAACTACAACACGGGGCCGCTCGTGTCAGTCGACTTCAACCATGACCCGGCGTCGTCCACGTTCGATGCCACGCTCACCAAGGTCTCGGGGCGCTTGGTCAAGGTGTCGAGCTGGTACGACAACGAATGGGGCTTCTCCAACCGGATGCTCGACACCACGGTCGCGCTGATGCAGGCCAGGTGAACGGCGCAGTTTTCGCAATCGCAAGCATCACTGCTGGATGGACACGATGAAGTTCAAGCGCCTGGCCGACATCGACGTGCGGGGCAAGCGCGTGTTCATCCGCGCCGATCTCAACGTGCCGCAGGACGACGCCGGCAACATCACTGACGACACGCGCATTCGCGCGTCGATGCCGGCCATTCGCGATGCACTGGCGCGTGGCGCGGCCGTGATGGTCACGTCGCATCTCGGCTGGCCCACCGAAGGCGAGTGGAAAGCTGAGGACTCGCTGGCGCCCATCGCGGCGCGGATGGCGGCGCTGCTGGGCATGGACGTCCCGCTCGTGCGCGACTGGGTCGACGGCGGTACGTGGCAGGCGCAGTTGCAGCCGGGGACGGTTGTGCTGCTGGAAAACTGCCGGATGAACCAAGGCGAGAAGAAGGACAGCGAAGATCTCGCGCGCCGGATGGCGGCGCTGTGCGACGTCTACGTCAACGATGCATTCGGCACCGCGCATCGCGCGGAGGCCACCACGCATGCGATTGCGCGCTTCGCGCCGGTGGCCTGCGCCGGGCCGCTGCTGGCGGCCGAACTCGACGCGCTCGGCGCCGCGCTCGCGCATCCCAAGCGGCCGCTGGTGGCCATCGTCGCGGGTTCCAAGGTGTCGACCAAGCTCACGATCCTGCGCTCGCTGGTAGCCCGGGTGGACACGCTGATCGTCGGTGGCGGCATTGCCAACACGTTCATCCTGGCCGCAGGCGGCAACATCGGCAAATCGCTGGTGGAGGCTGACCTGGTGGGCGAGGCCAAAGCCATCCTCGACGAATTTCCCGGCAAGGTGCCGATTCCGGTCGATGCCGTTGTGGCCACCGAATTCTCCGCAACGGCGGTGCCGCGACTCACGGCCATCGAAAACCTGCGGCCTGATGAAATGATCCTCGACCTCGGGCCGACTTCGGTGGCGGTGCTGAAGCAGATCATCGCCGGTGCCGGCACGATCGTCTGGAACGGTCCGGTGGGGGTGTTCGAATTCGACGCGTTCGCTGCGGGCACCAAGGCCACCGCCGAGGCCATCGCGGCATCGCCGGCGTTTTCCATCGCCGGCGGCGGCGACACGCTGGCGGCCATCGCCAAGTTCGGCGTCAGCGACAAGGTGAGCTACATCTCCACCGGCGGCGGCGCCTTCCTCGAATTTCTCGAAGGCAAGACGCTGCCGGCCGTGGCGATGCTTGAGACGCGCGCGTAGACGGCGCCTGCAAAAACACCTGCAATCGCGCCTGTAGGCGAGGCTTCAGCCTCGCGCGGCGCTCGCGAGGCTGAAGCCTCGCCTACGGAGTCACGTAGACGTCACGCGAGTGCCACGAAAACGCCGCGCGAGACGCGGTCCGCCGCGACTATCGCGCTAGGAACGCCTTGATGGCGTCGCCCTGCTTCGCCACGTTGAACACGCCGTCGAGGTGGCCGCCGTCGCCATCGATCACCACCACGTCGGCCACGCCGCCCTGCGCCTTGTAGCGCTCGGCGGCGCGGCGCGAGAATTCCTGCGGGAAGATCGTGTCGGACGACGCGGGCACGAACAGGATCTTCGCCTTCATTCCCTTCACCTCATCGTCGGTCAGCCGATAGAGCTGGTTGGCCTTCGACGTGTAGATCATCGCGTTGCCGTCCGTGGTCTTCGCGCGTGCCGCGCCGGTCTTGTTGAGCGTGTCCTCGATGGCGAACAGGTTGTTGACGCCATCCGCGGGGTTCTTCGCGGGGTCGGCCCATTTGTAGCCGAACGTCTTCTCCGCCCAGCCCGGCGCGCGCGCCGTGATGGTGACGATCTTCAACGCCTGCGCAATGCCGTCAATCGGCTCGTCGCGACCGTAGTAGTCGCCGTTGTTCCACCTGGGATCGAGCCGGATCGGCAGCGTCCATACGTCGAGCATCTGCACGACGTACGGCGAGATATCGAAACCGGGACCGATGACGTGGACGACGCGTTCGACCATGTTCGGATACAGCGCGGCCCATTCCATCGCCTGCATGGATCCGCCCGACGCGCCGGCCACCGCCTGCAGTTTCTTCACGCCCAGTGCATCGACCAGCGCCTTGTGCACGCGCACGGTGTCGCGATAGGACACCACGGGGAAGGTCATGCCATAGGGCTTGCCGGTATCGGGATTGATCGAGGCCGGCCCGGTGGTGGTGACGTTGGGATCCTTGGTATTGAGATTGGTCAGCGCATCCGCGCTGATCACTAAGTACTTGTCGGTATCGAGCGGGCGTCCCGCGCCGATGATCGGATCCCAGTAGCCGGGGGCCGCGTCGGTCGGCTTGTACTTGCCGGCGGCGTGCGAGGTGCCCGAATAGAAATGCGGCACGAAGATGGCGTTGTCGCCGGCGGCATTGAGCGTGCCGTAGGTTTCATAGCCGACCTTGACGTCCTTGATGACCTTGCCGGCGCCCGTGGTGAGGCTCGGCAGCGTGAACACCTTTTTCTCCACCGGACCATCGAAGGCACCCGCGGTGCCGATCGTGAGGAACAGTCCTGTCGCGGCGATGCCCGCGAATTGCCATCCGTTGCGCATGAAGTTGCCCCCTTTGTGGATTGCCGTGCCGGTCCGGTCGCCGGCATCGTCGCATTCTATAGAGGTGGCCGCAGTCCGGGCATCCGGTTTCATGGCCCCTCGAATTGCCGTACCATAGTCTGGCTGGAATGGTAACTTCGCAACAAGGACATCGCCGTGCCACGGAATACGAAAATCGTCGCCACGCTCGGCCCCGCGTGCAGCGACCCCGCCGTCCTGCAACGGATGATCGCTGCCGGCGTGGATGTCGTGCGCCTGAACTTCTCGCACGGTGTTGCCGCCGATCACGTCGAACGCGCGCGGCTGGTCCGCGACATCGCCAGGAAGCTGGGCCGCGCGGTGGCGGTCATGGCCGACCTCCAGGGACCCAAGATCCGCGTGGGCAAGTTTGCCAACGGCAAGGTCGAGCTGGTCGCCGGCAGGCACTTCATCCTCGACGCGGAGTGCGAGCTCGGCGATGCCGAACGCGTGGGACTCGACTACAAGGAACTGCCGCAGGACGTGTCCGCGGGCGCCGTCCTGCTGCTCAACGATGGCCTGATCCGCCTCAAGGTGCTGGGTGTGGACGGCCCGCGGATCAAGACCGAAGTGGTCAACGGTGGCACGCTGTCCAACAACAAAGGCATCAACCGGATGGGCGGCGGGCTGACCGCGCCGGCGCTCACCGCCAAGGACATGGACGACGTCAAGACCGCGGCGATGCTCGAAGCCGACTACCTCGCGATATCGTTTCCCAAGAACAAGGAAGACATGTACATGGCGCGGCAGTTGCTTCGCGCCGCCGGCGTGGATGTCGTGCGCCTGAATTTCTCGCACGGTGTTGCCGCCGATCACGTCGAACGCGCACGGCTGGTCCGCGACATCGCCAGGAAGCTGGGCCGCGCGGTTGCCGTCATGGCCGACCTCCAGGGACCCAAGATCCGCGTGGGCAAGTTTGCCAACGGCAAGGTCGAGTTGATCGCC
>JANMCS010000083.1:0-1734 GCA_031361405.1 Betaproteobacteria bacterium | reverse complement strand
GTCGGTGGCCATCAGCTACACGGGTCCGCGCATCGATCGCACCGGATTGTTGCGCTATCTCGTGTCGTATCGATGCCACGCCGGATTCCACGAGCATTGCGTCGAGCGCATCTTCGTCGACATCCAGCGCGCGTGCGGCTGTACCACGCTGGCCGTCGCGGCGCGCTTCACGCGCCGAGGCGGCGTCGATATCAATCCCTGGCGCACGACGGCCGGACTGCCGCCTCCCGGGGGCGGGCGCATGGCCCGGCAATGACCGCCGCGATCACCGCCATTCGCGGCGCGCTGATCGATTTTCACGCCGATCCGTGGGTCGCGGGCATGGCAGAGGCGCGTCGGTACGAGACCGACGGCATCGTCGCGATGGCCGCCGGGCGGATCGTGGCCAGCGGCGCGGCTGCGACGGTGTTGCCGACACTGCCTGCCGGCACGCCGGTCACCCGCTACGCGAATGCGCTGATCACCGCCGGCTTCATCGACAGTCACGTCCACTATCCGCAACTGCCGATCATCGGCGCCGGCGGCAAGCCGCTGCTCGAATGGCTCTCGACGTACACGTTTCCCGCCGAGGAGCGCTATGCGGACGCAGCCTATGCGCGTACGGTGGCGCGCCGCTACCTCACCGAGAACCTGCGCCACGGCATTACGACGGCCGCGGTGTTCTGCACCGTGCATCGCGCATCGGCCGACGTGCTGTTCGACGAGGCCCATACGGCGGGCCTGCGGCTGATCGCCGGCAAGGTGCTGATGGACCGCAATGCGCCCGTGGCGCTGCTCGACTCCGCCCAGGCAGGCTACGACGATTCGAAGGCGCTGCTCGAACGCTGGCACGGCAAGGGCCGGCTGGCCTACGCGATCACGCCGCGCTTCGCGGTCACGTCCACGCCCGCGCAGATGGATGCGGCCGGGGCGCTGAAGCGCGAATTTCCCGACGCCTATGTGCAGTCGCATGTGTCCGAAAACGTGGCCGAGGTCGCGCTGGTGCGGCAGATGTTTCCCGCAGCCTCGTCGTACCTCGATGTGTACGCGCGCCACGGCCTGACCGGACCGCGGACGATCTACGGCCATGGCGTGCATCTCGCCGAGTCCGACTTCGCGTTCCTGCACGAATCGCAGACGGCCATCGCGCATTGCCCGACGTCGAATAATTTCCTCGGCAGTGGTCTCTTCCATCTCGCCGACGCCATGCGCGCGCCGCGGCCGGTGCGCGTGGGCTTGGCCACGGATCTCGGCGGCGGCACCAGTTTTTCGATGTTGCGCACGATGCAGGCGGCGTATGAGGTGGCCGCACTTGCCGGCGCGCCGCTGGCGCCATCGGCTGCGCTCTACCTCGCCACACGCGGCGCGGCCCGCGCACTCGATGTCGAGACACAGGTCGGCGGCCTCGGCGCAGGCATGGAGGCGGATGTGACCGTGCTCGACCTCCATTCCACGCCCATCCTCGATTTCCGGATGCGCCACGCCCGCGACATCGACGAAGTCCTGGCCATCCAGATGGCGCTGGGTGACGACCGCGCCATCCGCGCCACCTACGTGGCGGGCCGGCTGGCGTGGGACCGCGACGCGGCCACGCCCGAGCGTTGAACCGTCACCCCTGTAGGCGAGGCTTCAGCGTCGCGGGTTTGATGCGTGGCGTTGCGTATTCAGCGTAGCCGCGGTGCGCGGTGGGCCGCGCGGGGCGGACTCCATCGCCGCAAAGCGTGTGTTCGGGCGCGTGAAGGGCAAAAAAAGAGG
>JANMCS010000448.1:0-4092 GCA_031361405.1 Betaproteobacteria bacterium | reverse complement strand
AGCACACCGTGCTGGTCGGCCAATCCGGCATGGGCAAGTCCACGCTCGTCAACGCGCTGCTGCCGTTGGTGGCCGCGCGCACCGCCGAAGTGTCCACGTCGCTCAACACCGGCAAACACACGACAACGTCGACCAGCCTGTATCGCCTGCCGGCGCTGGGCGCGGATGCGTGGATCGTCGACTCGCCAGGGATGAAGGCGTTTGCGCTCGCGCATCTCGATCCGCTGACGTTGGCCGATGCGTTCGTCGAAATCCGGCCGCTGCTCGGGCAATGCCGCTTTCGCGATTGCCGCCACGGCGCGGAACCAGGATGCGCGATCACCGCGGCAGTGGCCAGCGGAAAAATTGCGCCGCATCGCCTGGCGCTGATGCAGCGGTTGATCGCCGAAGCCGGCGGCCTGTCACGCCGCTGACTTACCGCGGCTATCAATTAAGTAGGGTCAGACTCGACTTATCTGCCAAGCACCAACGGGAATAAGTCGAGTCTGACCCTACTTCTTGGTTAGCCGGACCTGGCTACGGCGCGAGATTGGCCAGCGTCAGCAACAGGATCAGCAGCAGCCACAGCACCAGCGCCCGCCACACCAGCCCGACGGCGGAGGGCAGCACATCGGGCTCCACCGGATCGCCCATGCCGAGATCGGGGCGCGCATCGGGATCGCCCGCCAGCGTGGGCAATGGTCCACCCAGTTGCACGCCGAGCGCCCCGCCGCCCGCGGCGAGCAGGATGCCCACCGCCTTGCCGCCTTCGTGAGCCGACCACTGTGCCGCCTGGGTGCGCCAGCAGGCGATCGCATCTTCGAAGTCGCCCACCACTGCAAACGACAACGCCGTCAGGCGCACGGGAATCCAGTCGAGCCATGCCAACAATATCTGCACGGGATGGCCGAATTCCGCGCGCGCCAGCACCGGCGGCGTGGGCGGTACCCCCGGCACCGGCCCGCGCCATTCGTCCGCCAGCAACACGACGGCGCGATAGAGCACGGCGCCCAGCGGCCCGGGCAGCACCACAAACCAGAACAGCACGGCGAACACCTGGCGATAGGCGTCGATCAGGCCGCGCTCGATGGCCAGTCGCGCGACATCCTGCGCCGACAGGTCGAGCGTGGAGCCCCCGCGCCAGACCCCCAGGGCGCGGCGCGCCGCCTGCAGGTCGCCCGCCTGCAGCGCGGCCACGATGGCCGACAGCGCGTGGCTGAAGCGCCGGAAGCCCATCAGCAAGTAGAGAACGGCCGCATTGAGCGCGAGTCCGAGCAACGGGTGGATGGCATCCGCAACGAAATACAGCAACGCCACGACCGCCACCGGCGGCACCACCGCCGCCACGACCGCGAAGGCGCCGTGCTGCCGGGTGCCTCCGTTCAACTTCCGCTCGACGGCGCGCGCATAGCGCACGAACATGCGCTCGCCGGCAGTGCGCCACTCGAAGGCCCGCCATTGCTCGAGGCCGAGCGCGATGAGGATGGCGAAGAAGCTCATCAGCGCCGTCCCGATCAGCGCAGGAAGTCGCGGCAGACGTCGCGAAACAGCGTGGTGCCGGCCTCGCCCAGCCACTCGAAGACCACCATTTCGCGGGTGACGACGCGCACCCCTTCGTCGCGCATGCGGGTGAGTGCCACATGCCGGTCCTGCGCCGAACGCGAACCGACGGCGTCCGCGACGACGTAGACCTCCTTGCCGTCCTCGAGCAGCTCAAGCGCCGTTTGCAGCACGCACACATGCGCTTCCATGCCGATCACCACCACCTGCGCGCGATCGTAGCCGGGCAAGCCGGTCAGGCACTGCGCGGCAACACCCGAGAAATGATTCTTGGCGCCGATCGCGGTGGCGGGCCGCAATTTCCGCACGGCGGGAAGCAGCGGGCCGAGGCCCTTGGCGTAGTGCTCGGTGGCTGCCACCGGGATGCCGATCCGTTGTGCCGCGCCGATCATCCAGACGACATTGGCAACCACCGTCTCGTGGTCGGTCACCGCGGGCACGAGCTTACCCTGCACGTCGATGACGAGCAGCATGGAGCGCTCGGCATCGATCAGCACAGGGACACCGGCAGGCGCACGTCAGGTCTTCAGCGCTTCCAGGTCCCGGAACTGCTCGAGCACCTCGGGGTTGGCCAGCGCCTCGGCATTGCGCACCTCACGGCCGTGCACGACGTTGCGCACCGCCAGCTCGACGATCTTGCCCGACTTGGTGCGGGGGATGTCCGTTACCACGACGATGCGCGCGGGCACATGCCGCGGCGTCGTGTTGTTGCGGATGGTCTGCTTGATACGCTCGGTGAGCTCGGCGGTGAGCTGCTCCCCGTCGCGCAACCGGACGAAGAGCACGACGCGCACGTCACCCACCTCGCCCGGCGGCCAGTCCTGGCCGATGACGAGGCTCTCCACCACTTCGGGCAACTGCTCGACCTGGCGGTAGATCTCGGCAGTGCCGATGCGCACACCCCCGGGGTTGAGCGTGGCGTCGGAGCGCCCGTAGATCACCAGGCCGTCGTGCTCGGTCAGTTCGACCCAGTCGCCATGGCACCACACGCCCGGGAAGCGATCAAAATACGCGGCGTGATACTTGGCGCCGTCGGGATCGTTCCAGAAACCCACCGGCATCGCGGGAAACGGCGACTTGCAGACCAACTCACCCTTTTCCCCACGGATGGGCGTGCCATTCTCGTCGTAGACATCCACATCGAGGCCCAGGCCGCGGCATTGCAGCTCGCCGCGCCACACGGGCAGCGTGGGCGCGCCCAATGCAAAGCAGGAGACGATGTCGGTGCCGCCGGAGATGGACGACAGGCAGAGGTCTTCCTTCACGCACTGGTAGACGTAGTCAAAACTTTCCGGCGACAGCGGGCTGCCGGTGGAGAACATCGCGCGGATCGTGCCGAGGTCGAAATCCTTGCGCGGCACCAGCGCAATTTTCTTCTGCGCGTCGATGTACTTGGCCGACGTGCCGAAGTGCGTCATGCGCTGCGCATCCGCAAGTGTCCACAGGATGCGACCGCGGTCGATGAACGGCGAGCCGTCGTAGAGCAGCAGCGTGGCGCCCGCGGCCATGCCGGAGACCAGCCAGTTCCACATCATCCAGCCGCAGGTCGTGAAGTAGAACAGCCGGTCGTCGCGCTTCAGGTCGCCGTGCAGCAGGTGCTCTTTCAGGTGCTGCAGCAGCGTGCCCCCGGCGCCGTGCACGATGCACTTGGGCACGCCGGTGGTGCCGGACGAGTAGAGGATCAGCAACGGATGCGCAAACGGCAACTGCACGTAGTCGATGGGGCCTGCGAGGAACGGCGCCAGCCAGGCATCCCATGGCAGCGCGTTGCGTATCGATGCCAGATCGTCCGCCGCGTCGGCGCTTTGCTGCAGGTAGGGGATCACGACGACGCGCTCCACCGACGGCAGCCGCGCGACGATCTCGCGCACCTTGTCGAGGATGGGCACGGCCTTGCCGTTGTACCAGTAGCCGTCGACGGTGAAGAACACCCGCGGCTCGATCTGGCCGAAGCGGTCGAGCACGCCCTGCACGCCGAAATCGGGCGAACATGACGACCAGACCGCGCCGCGCGAGGCGGTGGCCAGCATGGCGACAATGGACTCCGGCATATTGGGCACGTATGCCGCCACGCGGTCGCCCGCGACGATGCCCTGTGCCGCCAACGCATGGGCCGTGCGCGCCACCAGCGCGTGCAGGTCGGCATGCGACAGCGTGCGCTTGACTTTGTCCTCGCCCCAGAACACCAGCGCGTCCGCGGTGTCGTCGGCGCGGCGGCGTTCCAGCAGGTTCTGCGCGTAATTCAGCGTGGCGTCGGGAAACCAGCGGGCGCCAGGCATCCTGTCCGCATCTTCCAGCACGCATGCGCCCGGTTCACCCAGCACGCCGCCGAACGACCAGATCGCCCGCCAGAAATCCCATTTGTGGTCGATCGACCAGCGCCAGAGGCGATCGTAGGTGGCGACGTCGACGCCGTGTTGCTGCCCCACTTCCGCGGCGAAGCGCGTGATGTTGGCGTTGGCAACGCGTTCGGGCGACGGCGTCCAGAGCGGTTCCATGGGTCAGGCGGCCAGCGCGCGCAACGACGCGGCCAGCGCTTCGGGCAGAGGTACA
>JANMCS010000585.1:0-5403 GCA_031361405.1 Betaproteobacteria bacterium | reverse complement strand
GAGGATCCGGGCAAGCATCCGCAGCGCGTCGTGGACAGCGTGCGCGCGTTTGCGGATCCGCGCTTCGGCGTGGATCTCTTCAAATTGGAAAGCCCCCTGCCTGCCGCCGCGATGCCGCCATGCGGTGACAGCGCGCCAAGTCGCGCGGCGCAAGCTTGGTTCGACCAGTTGGGTGCGGCGACCGCCACGCCGTGGGTGATGCTGTCCGCCGGCGCCACGATGGCGGAATTCGCCAACGTGTTGCGCTATGCGTACCGCGCCGGCGCGCACGGCTTCCTGGCCGGACGCGCGATCTGGTGGGACGCGCTCGCCGCATTTCCCGACCTCGACGCGTGCGAGTTGGCGCTGGCCACCGCGGGACTGCCGTATTTCGCGCAACTGAGCGCGCTCACCGACGCGCAAGCCACGCGCTGGATACCGGATCACCGCGCCCTTGACGCGTTCGTCACCGAAGACGCGTTTGCGCGCGTACGCGCGTAAGTAAAGCTGTAGGCGAGGCTTCAGCCTCGCGGGTTCGATGTCGCCATGCCTGCGAGGCTGAAGCCTCGCCTACAGCAACATTTACAGTCTCCCGTCGGCGGCCAACCGCGCCGCCAAGCGCACCCGCTCGGCTTCCAGCGCTGCCGGACGCTTGGCGCCCAGCTTCGCGAACAGCTCATCGTGCGACGCCAGTTCGCGCGCCCATTGCGCCCGATCGAGGCTCATCACTGAAGCGTAGCGCGCGGCATCGAATGGCGCGTCCGCCCAGTTGAGATCGGCGTACTCCGGCGCCAGGCCCACCGGCGTCTCCGCCGCGTGCGCGCGGCCGCGGCAGCGCTCGACCACCCACTGCAGCACGCGCATGTTCTGGCCGAAGCCGGGCCACGTGAATTTGCCGTCCGCACCTTTGCGGAACCAGTTGACGGAGAAGATGCGCGGCGGATGCGCCACGACTTTGCCCATCGCCAGCCAGTGTCCGAAATAATCGCCGACGTGATAACCGCAGAACGGCAGCATCGCAAACGGATCACGCCGCACTTCGCCCACGGCGCCGGTGGAAGCGGCGGTGGTTTCGGAGCCCATGGTCGCGGCCTTGTAGACGCCTTCGTCCCACGTGCGCGCTTCGCTGATCAGCGGCACGGTGTCGGAGCGCCGCGCGCCGAAGATGAATGCGGCAATGGGCACGCCTGCGGGATCGTCCCACGCGGGGTCGAGCGACGGACACTGCGCCGCCGCCACGGTGAAGCGCGCATTGGGATGCGCGGCCTTGCGGCCGCAATCGGGCGTCCAGTCCTGGCCCTGCCAGTCGATGAGATGCGCGGGCGGGGTCTTGGTCATGCCTTCCCACCACACGTCGCCATCATCCGTCAGCGCGACGTTGGTGAAGATGACGTTCGACTGCAGCGTGTCCATCGCATTCGGATTGGACTCATACGACGTGCCGGGCGCCACGCCGAAATAGCCGGCCTCCGGATTGATGGCGCGCAGATAGCCATCGGGGCCGGGTTTGAGCCACGCGATATCGTCGCCGATGGTGGTGACCTGCCAGCCTTCGCACCCGGCCGGCGGGATCAGCATTGCAAAGTTGGTCTTCCCGCACGCGCTGGGAAAGGCGGCGGCGACATAGGATTTTTCGCCCTGCGGCGACGTGACGCCCAGGATCAGCATGTGTTCGGCCAGCCAGCCCTGGTCGCGGCCCATCACCGAGGCGATGCGCAGCGCGAAGCATTTCTTGCCGAGCAGTGCATTGCCGCCGTAGCCGGAGCCGAAGCTCCAGATTTCGCGCGTCTCGGGAAAGTGCACGATGTACTTGTGGTCCTTGTTGCAGGGCCACGCGACATCGCGCGTGCCGACGGCAAGCGGCGCGCCCACCGAATGCACGCACGGCACGAAGGCGCCGTCACTGCCGAGCACGTCGAACACGCCGCGCCCCATGCGCGTCATCATCCGCATGTTGGCCACGACGTAGGGACTGTCGGAAACCTCGATGCCGATGTGGGCGATGTGGCTGCCGAGCGGGCCCATCGAAAACGGCACCACATACATCGTGCGGCCACGCATGCAATCGGCAAACAACCCATGCAGCGTGCGTCGCATCTCCAGCGGCGCGATCCAGTTGTTGGTGGGTCCTGCATCATCGCGGGCGTTGCTGCAGATGAACGTACGGTCTTCCACGCGCGCAACGTCAGACGGATCGGAACACGCGAGATAACTGCCCGGGCGCTTTGCCTCGTTCAACTTTTTCAGCGTGCCCGCCGCCACCATCTCGGCGCACAGGCGATCGTATTCGGCCTGGCTGCCATCGCACCATACGATACGATCCGGCTGCGTCAGCGCGGCAATTTCACGGACCCAGCCGAGAAGCCGCGGATGCCGGACATAGGAGGGCGCGCTGACCGAGGCGGCAAGCGTCACAAGCGATTCGGGTTGATTCATGGGGGGACCGTGGCTCGGGGAAAGGCCGCTGGGCGTCGGGGCGTGATCGCCCTCTGCTGGCATCCGGCGGAGGCACATATTTTACTCTTCGCCGCGCACTCGCCGCACTGGTCAAGCGGCCTTACCGGTTGGCGACCATGAAGAGCCGCCGAAACGGAAACAGCACGCCACCATCGGGCAACCGCGGATAGGCCACCGCCACGTCCTGCTCATACGCCGCGAGGAATTCGACCTGCTCGGCGGCATCAAGCGCGGCGAGAAACGGACCGAGCCACGTGCCCTTCGTCCACGCCGCCACCGGATGATCGCCGGCCGTACTGGGCGCCAGCACCTGCAGGTATTCGGTGGTCCAGATGTCGATGCGCGGAAACAGCGGCGCGAGCCACGCGTAATAGTCGGCCGCCGGTGCCGTCGGGATCGCGCGCACGAGCGGACCCAGTTGGCCGCGCCAGCGCGCGCTTACGGCCAGCGCGGCAATCGTTGCGTGCGACGGTGCACGAAAATTATCGGGCATCTGCACAGCCAGAACGCCAGCGGATGCCACCATCGATGCCAGCCGCGCGATCAACGTGGCGTGGTCGGGCAGCCAATGCAGCGCCGCGTTGCTGAAGACGAGATCGACGGGCGTGGCCGCGGACCAGGCGGCGAGTTCTGCGGCGACAAACGTGACGCGCGGCAGGTCGCCCGCGGCGGCCCGCGCGCGCTCGAGCATCGTGGCCGAATTGTCCACACCCGTGATCTGCGCGTCGGGCCAGCGCTGCGCCAGCAGGCGGGTCACGTTGCCGGTGCCACAGCCGAGATCAACGATACGTCGTGGCGCGTCCAGCGGCACGCGCGCCAGCAGATCGATGGCTGGCCGCAGTCGCTGATCCTCGAATTGCAGATATTGCCCGGGGTCCCAGGTCATCTCGTGTTCTCCGTTGCGTCTGGCGCATGACTCTACGCATGTAAGCGCCGCCGTAGGCGAGACTTCAGCCTTGCGGGTTTGACGGCCACTATCCCTGCGAGGCTGAAGCCTCGCCTACGGATGCCCATACCTCCGCATCTACGGTCGCTCGCGGTGCCAGCGGCGTGCGCGCATGAAAATCGCCGGCGTCGCCAGCAGCAACACGACGAGGCGGGTAACGTGGAAGGCGGTAACCAGCGGCACCCCCAGTTGGAGCACCTTGGCCGTGATGCACATCTCGGCAATGCCGCCCGGCGCCGTGCCGAGCACCAGCGTGGCCGGCGGAATGCCGCTGGCCCATGCAAGTCCGACCCCAAAGATGGCGGACAGCACGATCGACAACACCACCGTCACGGCAACCGCACCGACGAAGCGGTGCGCGCCTCGCAGGAAATCGGATTGGAAGCGCGATCCCAATGCGCATCCCAGCATCGCCTGGCCGAGGTTCGACACCAGTGGCGGCATCGCCGACAGGTCAACTTCGGCGCCGGTTAGCGGGATCGACACCGCCAACGAACCCAGCACGAACGCATTGGGCATATGCCACCGCTGGAAGAGCAGGCTGCCCGCGAGCGTAAGGCCCATCAACAGCGCCAACCCGGCGGGCACGACCTGCTTCGCGCCCTGCACGTACGGTTGCGAGCCGTGAATGTCGAGCGCGGCAATCGCGGCCGGCACGATCGCCACGACGATCAGGATGCGCAGGCTCTGCGCCGCCGCCACGCGATCGACGCGCGCGCCGAAGCGCTCGCCCAGTGTCGCCATTTCGGCAGCACCCCCGGGGACGCTGGCGAAGATGCCGGTGGTCCTGTCGAGTCCGCCCAGGCGCGCGAGCGCTAGGCCCGACACATAGCCCAGTCCAATGGCCAGCACCGCGCCGGCGGCCAGCAGGTACCAGAGGCCACCCACCTCGCGCAGCACCGTCGGCGTAAAGTAGAGGCCGAGCGACGTGCCGATGACCCATTGACCGATGTAGCGAGCAGGCAACGGCGCGCTGATGTCGACGCCGACCACGCGCAGGAACGCAATGGAGAAGAGCGGTCCCAGCATCCACGGGATGGGCGTGCGCAGCAGCACGCACGCATAACCCGCCGCTGCGGCAACGGCCAGCGCTGCGGCCCAGCGCGCCACGCGCGACGGCGTGATCCTCGCGCCGTCGCCCGCCATGCGTTACGCGGGAGCGCCGACGCGGCGCGCCGCGCGCCAGCGCAGGAACGCCGGCACCACCACCAGCAACACCGACAGGATGATCAGCGTGCAGGAAATCGGCCGCGTGAAGAACACCGAGAAATCGCTCTGGCTGATCTGCAGCGCGCGGCGCAGTTCGGTGTCCGCGCGCGGCCCGAGGATCATCCCGATCAGCACCGGCGCCACCGGGAAGTCCCAGCGCCGCATCGCGTAGCCCAGGAGGCCGAAGACCAGCAGCAGGAAGAGATCGAACCACGAATTGCGCATGCCGTAGGCACCGATCGTGGCAAAGATCATGATGCCGGCGTAGAGCAGCGGCCGCGGAATCGACAACAGCTTGGCCCACATCCCCACCAGGGGCAGGTTGAGGATCAGCAGCATCACGTTGCCGATGTAGAGACTGGCAATCAAGCCCCACACCAGCTCGCTTTGCGTCGTGAAGAGCAGCGGGCCGGGCTGGATGCCGTACTGCTGGAAACCGGTGAGGATGATGGCGGCCGTGGCCGACGTGGGCAGGCCGAGCGTCAGCAGTGGGATCAGCGCCGTGGTCACCGACGCGTTGTTGGCGGCCTCCGGGCCGGCCACGCCTTCGATCGCACCCTTGCCAAAGTCGTCGCTCTTCGACAGTTTCTTTTCGGTGGCATAGGACAGGAACGTCGGAATTTCCGCGCCGCCCGCCGGCATTGCGCCGAACGGAATGCCGAACGCTGTGCCGCGCAGCCACGGGCCGATCGAGCGCTTCCAGTCCTCCTTCGTCATCCAGATCGAACCCTTGATCTTCTCCACCGATTCGGCCAGCGTCTGCTGATGCGTGGCCACGTAGAGCGTCTCGCCCACGGCGAAGAGTCCCACCG
>JANMCS010000441.1:0-3029 GCA_031361405.1 Betaproteobacteria bacterium | reverse complement strand
GCAATCGCGCGCTCGCGGTCGATCTGATCGGCCTGCGGATTGATCAGGATGTCGATCGGATTGCCGATTGCATACACGCCCACGAACACGAGCATGGACATGATCAGCAGCACGACCACGCTCTGCATGCTGCGGCGGATGATGAAGACCAGCATGCGCTGGACCCTTCCTTTCTACATCACCCCTTGACCGGCTTGAACTGGAACGCCAGAGTGTATTCGTCGGTGCGCGGCGTGTATTGCACGTTTTTCTTCGTGGCCCATATCGTGAACTGGAAGTGGATTGGCATGATGCCCAAGTCCTGCATCGACAGTTCGGTCGCGCGTTGCAGCATGATCGAGCGGTTCTCGTCATTGACCTGCTGCAGCGCCTGCTCGATCAGGTAGTCCACCTTCGTGTTCGAGTAGCGGCCCCAGTTGACGGCGCCGAGACCCTTGTCGCGGTTGAACGTGGCCAGCAGCGAGCGCAGCGGCGAGCTCGCCTCGCCGGTGGACGCACCCCAGCCGACCATGTGGAAGCTGAATTCCTGCTTGGCCGCGCGCCCGGAGTAAGGACCCATCGGCGCGGTTTCGACCTTGGCCGTGATGCCGATGCGCGACAACATCTGCGCGACGGCCTGCACGATCTTCTCGTCGTTGACGTAGCGGCCGGACGGCCCGTGAATGGTCATGTTGAAACCGTTGGGATAGCCGGCTTCGGCCAGCAGTTTCTTGGCGCCCTCGACGTCATAGACCTCGGCCTTCAGCGCGGGGTTGTGCCCGAACAATTTTTCCGACACCAGTTGGCCGGCCGGAATGGCCTGGCCTTCCATTACGCGCTCGGCAATGGCCGGACGGTTGATCGCCTTGGAGATGGCGCGCCGCACGCGCACGTCCAGCAACGGATTCTTGTCGAGCGGCTTACCATCCTTGGCGGTGATGAACGGCGATGCGCGCGACAGGTGGTCGAAGTTGAAATAGATCACCCGATGCGAGATCTTCGACGTCAGCGTGAACTTGGGGTCGGTCTTCAGCCGCGCCAGATCGGCGGTGGGCGGCTGTTCGATGGCATCCACGTCGCCGGACAGGAGCGCCGCCATCCGCGATGCCCCGTCCTTGACGATACGGAAGGTGACCTTCTCGTAACCCGGTTTGTCGCCCCAGTAGTTGTCGTTGCGAACAAGGTCCACCTTGTCGCCGTTGACATAGCGCACCAGCTTGTAGCGGCCGCTGCCGATCGTGGCCTTGCCCGAATTGAAGTCCTCGGTCGTGGCGCCGGTGGCCACCTTCTTCGACACGATGTAGATCGTGGACAGATCGTTGGGCATCAGCGGATGCGGGAAGGCAGTCTTGAAGCGGATCGTGTACGGATCGACGATTTCCTTGCCGACAATGGCCTTGGTGTACGCCACGAACGGGCCTGGGCTGTTGGGGATCAGCGCCACGCGATCAATGGAGAACGCGACGTCTTCCGCCGTCAATTCGCTGCCGTCATGGAATTTCACGCCCTTGCGCAGCTTGAACTCCCAGGTCTTGTCGTCGATCGGCTTCCACGACGTGGCGAGGCCGGGGATCATCTGCGAATCGGGACTCATCTGCACGAGCTTGTCGAAGATGTGCTCGGCCATGTTGTTGTTGGGGAAGAGGTTGAAGAAGTGCGGGTCCATCGACGTGATGTCGGCGGCCACTGCAATCTTCAACTCCTGTGCGAACGAAGGCGCGGCAAGTACGAGCGCCGACGCGACAGCAATCGCGGCGGCAAACTGGTGCAATCGGTGTGATACGCGCATGTACGCCTCAAAATCGAAAGGGAAACGGTGCGGCACAGACCGCCCGAACGGCGCACTTCGGCCGCGTCTGCACAATCTAGCTTGGTTACCGCAGTGCGTCAAACCGCCAATTCCATGCACCAACGTTGCCCAGCCGCCTCGTAACGGACGTGTGCCGGCCGCCTTATAACGGACGTATGCCGGCCGCTTTATAAGGGACGTGTGCCGCCCCCCCTGTACTGGCCCTGTAGGCGAGGCTTTAGCCTCGCAGGTGCAATGCCGGCGATATCCAAGCGAGGCTGAAGCCTCGCCTACGGGCGCATAGCGGGCCACGATCGCTCCAGCCGATCCGATGCGGGAGCGCAATGCGGGCGGTGGCTGCGGACGATGTCGTTCAGCGTGGCGTCGTAGCGCTCGTCCGTCGCCAGGTCGCTTGCGGCCAGCGCCTTCGCCTCCACCGCGGACAAGACGACGCCCGCTTCGCTGAACGCGCGCGCGTCGATCAGCACGCCTTTGTCGTAGCGGAATTCGGCGCGGGGACGGCCATCCGGATACCACGAGCGCTTGAGGCCGTGCAGCCGTCCGCGCACATAGACTGCATCCAGCTTCGGACGGCCTTCGCCGGTACGGTCAGCCGTCGAGTACCACAGCGCCAGTGTGCCGGACAACACGCCGTCGTCATCGAAGGGCAGCTGCGCGATGCGCACGCCGGAAGACGACCAGAAGAGAAAGCTGCCCGACCGCTTGCCGCGCGCGAACGCACCGACGACCCGCACGCGCCCACTGCCGTCGCGCAATTCGTAGGCGCCATGCGGCTGCCCGTCGCGACAGCCACCTTCGATCGCATAGTCCTGCGCCGCGACATCGTTCGCGGCGGCCGCGGCAGCCAGGGCCAGCACCCCGACCACGCGGCGGATCAGCTGCGCCGGCTCGCCCACCATGCGCCAAGTTCGCCGACGATTCCGCGACGAAACGCAAGCACGCAAATCACGAAGATGAGGCCGGTGATCACGGTGACCCACTGCCCGAAACTGGCGAGATAACTTTCGAGGCCGATGATCGCGAACGCGCCGACCACCGGGCCGAAGATCGTGCCCATGCCGCCCAGCAGCACCATCAGCACCACTTCGCCGGACATTGACCAATGCACGTCGGTGAGCGATGCCAGCTGGAACACGATGGCCTTGGTGGCGCCGGCCAACCCCGATAATGCCGCAGACAGTACGAACGCAATCAGCTTGTACTTGTCGGCGTCGTAGCCGAGCGAGATTGCGCGCGACTC
>JANMCS010000574.1:0-8668 GCA_031361405.1 Betaproteobacteria bacterium | reverse complement strand
CCGGCGGCCGCACCCATCGACTTCACGAACGCCACCGCGCGCTGGATCGGCGCAATGTGATCGTCCGACCACAGCCCGAGATCGCCATGCGTAATGCGGCCTTCGGCCACCACGGCAGTGGCCTCGGTGAACACGAGGCCGAAGCCGCCCATCGCAAACTGACCAAGATGCGCAAAATGCCAGTCCTGCGCCCTGCCGTCGATGGCGGAGTACTGGCACATCGGCGACACCACGGTGCGATTGCGCAGCGTGAGCCCACGCAACGTCAGCGGAGAAAACAATTTTGACACGGGATGTTCCTTCAATGAATCCATCCATGCAGCGCGCACGCGCCGGCTTGTCAGCCGCCACCCATGCCCGCCATTACGCCGAATGGGCCCCGCGATGCGCCCAGCCGGTCATCCGGCGCTCGACCACCGCGAAGAATTCGTACATCGCCATCGCCATTGCGCCGATCACGAAGAGGCCGGCAAACACGAGCGGCATCTTCATCGACGATCCGGCGGACATCATCAGGTAGCCGATGCCGTCGTTGGACGCCACGGTTTCCGACACGACCGTGCCGACAAAAGCCAGCGTGATGGAAACCTTCAACGACGCGAAGAAGAACGGCAGCGAACGCGGCAGCCCCACCTTGAACAGGATGTCGCCGCGCGTCGCACCAAGCGAACGCAACACATCCTCCAGCTCGGGCTCCAGCGTGGCGAGCCCGGTGGCGACGTTGACCACGATCGGGAAGAAGCTGATCAGGAATGCGGTGAGGATCGCGGGCACGGTGCCGATGCCGAACCACACGACCAGGATCGGCACGAAAGCCACCTTGGGAATCGCGTTGAACGCCACCAGCAGCGGATACAGGCCGCGATACACGAAGCGCGACATGCCCACCGCCACGCCCAGCGACAGCCCCACCACGACGCCGATCGCAAAGCCGATCATCGTCGTCCAGAATGTCTGCCACGCGTGATGCGCAATCGGCTTCGCGTATTCCACCAACGCCTGCGCAATCGTGTACGGGCTCGGAAAAATGAAATCGGATACCTTGAAGATGGAACAGATCGCCTGCCACACGATCAGGATCGCGGTGAGCAGCAGCCACGGCGCCCATTTTTCCAAACGCCGCCGCTGGTCGTAGGTCATGGCGTGGCCACCGGTTTGCGGATCATGCCGATCCGCGCGCGCATCTCGTGGACGATGCCGGAAAATGCATCGGAATAGGTGACCTCGAGATCGCGCGGACGCGGCAGGTCGATCTCGCGCCGCACCAGGATGCGCCCGGGCCGCTTGCTCATCACATACACGGTGTCGGCCAGGAATACCGCTTCGCGCAGGTCGTGCGTGACCAGGATCACGGTGAAGCGCTGCTCGGTCCACAGGTCGCGCAGGATGCACCACAGCTCCTCGCGGGTGAACGCATCCAGCGCGCCAAACGGCTCGTCCAGCAGCAGCATCTTGGGCTTATGCACCAGCGCGCGGCAGATCGACGCACGCTGCTGCATGCCGCCGGACAACTGGTAGGGAAACTTGTCTTCGTAACCTTCGAGGCCCACGGTCTTCAGCAAGGCGCACGCGGTCTCGACGTAATGCGCGCGGTCGCGCTTGAAGTTGGAGCGATGCGGCTCGACGATCTCCAGCGGCAGCAGCACGTTGTCGATCGTGGTGCGCCAAGGCAGCAGCGTGGGCGCCTGAAACGCCATGCCGACGATCTTCAGCGGTCCGGTGACCTTGGCGCCTTCGACGGTGACGGTGCCCTTGGTGGGCGGTTTCAAGCCCGTGGCCAGTTTCATGAACGTCGACTTGCCGCAACCCGACGGCCCGACGACCGCGACGAACTCGCCGGGCTTGATCGACAGCGTGATGTCCTCGACGGCGAAATCCTGCTGCCCCTCATAAGCGAGGAACACATCGCGAAAATCGACGAAGGACGCGTCACCCATCGTGGCACCGGCGGCAGCGGCAACGCTCATGCGGACAGCACTCCTGCGTGCGAAAAAAAGCCCCCGTTGCCGGGGGCCTTGATGTTCCTGCGAACTATTTCGGAATGATCATCCGGTCGGCCTTGGCGGGCAGATAGGCATCGCTGAAGATGGCTTCGGCCTTCACCGGATTCTTCAGTTCGAACGCCGCCGACACCTGCGTCACCATGTCGGTGAGACGCGGCGCCAATACGCCGCCCACGCCATTGGCCTTGGCTTCCGGTGTGGCGATCACGCTTTCGATGGCCAGCTTCATCCGGCGCTTCTCGAGCGTTTCGTCCACCAGCGCGTCGCGTTCCTTCACGTACTTGATCGAACCGTCCGGGTCGGCCAGCACGTCCTTCATCCCCTTGGCGAATGCGCGCAGGAAGGCCTTCACCGCTTCCGGCTTTTCCTTGAGGAAGGTCTCGGACACGATGATCGCGTTGCCGTACAGGTTGACGCCGTACTTGGGATACAGCATCACGTTCACGTCCTCGTCCTTGATGCCGCGGGCGTTGAGATTCAGCAGGCTGGTGAAGTAGAACCCGGTGATCGCGTCGACGTCACCCTTGACCAGCAAGGTTTCGCGCAGCGGCGGATCCATGGCGGTCCACGCGATCTTGCCCGAGTCGAGCTTGTTGGCCTTCACGAAGATCGGAAACGCGCGGCGGCCCGCATCAAACACCGGCGCCCCCATCTTCTTGCCCTGCAGGTCGGCGGGCGTGTTGATGCCGGTCTTCTTCAGCGAAAACACGGCCGCCGGCGTGTCGTCGTACACCATGAACACGGCCACGGGCTTGTTGGGCGCCGTGGGATTGTTGCCAACGAACTCGATCAGCGCGGCGAGGTCGGCGAAACCCATCTGGTAGGTGCCCGAGGCCACGCGGTTGACCGCATTGCCCGAACCGTTGCCGGCATCGATGGTGACGTCGAGTTTTTCGGCAGCGAAATAGCCCTTGGCCTTCGGCAGCAGGAACAGCGCGGCGGGGCCTTCGAAGCGCCAGTCGAGCTGGAACGCGATCTTGGTGTCCTGCGCGGCAACGGGCAGCGCCGCAGCGGCAAAGGCAACGACCGCACACGTGGCGGCGGCACGACGAACCAACGATGGGAAACGCATCGAACTTCTCCTGGCTTGCACAATAGAGGGGCGGACAACGCGCCGGCCGCCCGCCGCTTGCACCCATTCGGCACAAACAGCGAAGCGCAGACGCTCAACCTGCAATATTAGCGAAATCCGTGCCGTGCGGGGGATACGCCGGTGCCCATTGGGCGCCTGTACCAACCCTGTAGGCGAGGCTTCAGCCTCGCAGGGTCAATGTTTCGATTTCCAAGCGAGGCTGAAGCCTCGCCTACGGGTTGAACAAGTTCAAAGCAACGTGGCTTGACGCGATAGGCAATCCACGACCGTCAATGCGGTCATGTTGACAATCCGCCGCACCGTCGCCGACGGCGTCAGGATATGGCACGGCTTGGCCACGCCCAGCAGGATCGGGCCCAGCGTCACGCCACCGCCGGAGGACACCTTGAGCAGGTTGAACGAAATGTTGGCCGCGTCCACGGTCGGCATAATCAACAGGTTGGCCTCACCCTTCAGCCGCGAGTTGGGCATCACCGCCATCCTCACTTCCTCGGACAACGCGGCGTCGCCGTGCATTTCGCCGTCGCATTCGAGCTCCGGGTCGAGCGCGGTAACCAGCGCCAGCGTGGCCTGCATCTTCTTCGCCTGCGGGTCGGTCGCCGAGCCGAAGCTCGAATGCGACAGCAGCGCCACCTTGGGCACGATGCCGAAGCGGCGCATCTCCTCCGCCGCCAGCAGCGTGATCTCCGCCAGTTGTTCGGCGGTGGGATTGTCGTTGACGTAGGTGTCGGCGATGAACACGGTGCGATTGGGCAGCATCAGCGCATTCATCGCCGCGTAGGTCTTCACGCCGCGCCGCAGCCCGATCACCTGGTCGATGTAAGTGCGATGCAGGTCGTGCGTGCCGAAGGTTCCGCACAGCATGCCGTCCGCATCGCCGCGATGGATGGCCATCGCGCCGATCAGCGTGTGGCGCCGGCGCATCTCGATCTTGGCGTAGTCGGCCGAGACGCCGCGGCGCTGCGTCAGCCGCAGATATTCCATCCAGTAGTCGCGATAGCGCTCATCCCATTCCGGATTGATGATGTCGAGATCCTTGCCCGGGGTGAGGCGCAGTCCGAAGCGCTCGATGCGCTTCTCTATGATCGCGGGACGTCCCACCAGGATGGGCCGCGCGAGGCCCTCGTCGATCACCACCTGGACGGCGCGCAGCACGCGCTCTTCCTCGCCCTCGGCGTACACGATGCGCTTGGTCGATTTCTTCTCCGCCGCGAAGATGGGCTTCATCAGCAGGCCCGAGTGATACACGAACTGGGTGAGCTTGTCCTTGTACGCGGCCATGTCGGTGATCGGCCGCGTGGCAACACCGGAGGCCATCGCCGCCGCCGCCACCGCCGGCGCCACCATCACGATCAGGCGCGGGTCGAAGGGCTTGGGAATGAGGTACTCGGGACCGAAGCGCAGGTTCTCGATGTTGTACGCATGCGCCACGATGTCCGATTGTTCGGCCATTGCGAGGTCGGCGATCGCGCGTACGCACGCGAGCTTCATCTCCTCGTTGATCGTCGTGGCGCCGACGTCGAGTGCGCCCCGGAAGATGAACGGAAAGCACAGCACGTTGTTGACCTGGTTCGGGAAGTCCGACCGGCCCGTGGCCAGGATTGCATCCGGCCGCGCCGCCTTGGCCAGGTCCGGCATGATCTCGGGCTCGGGGTTGGCCAGCGCCATGATCAGCGGCGCCTTGTTCATCCCGGCCAGCCACTCGGGCTTCAGCACGCGCGCGGCGGAGAGCCCGAGAAAGATGTCGGCACCCGGCATGATCTCTTCCAGCGTGCGCAATGTGGTGGGCTGCGCGTACTTGATTTTGTGGTCGTCCATCAATTCGGTCCGGCCGGCGTACACGACACCCTTGATGTCGTTGACCCAGATGTTCTCGCGCTTGATACCAAGGCTCACCAGCAGGTCGAGACAGGCCAGCGCCGCCGCGCCCGCGCCGGAACACACGAGCTTGACGCTGCCAAGTTCCTTGTTCACCACGCGCAGGCCGTTGAGGATGGCCGCGCCGACGATGATGGCCGTGCCATGCTGGTCGTCGTGGAACACCGGGATCTTCATGCGCTCGCGGCACTTCTGCTCGACATAAAAGCACTCGGGTGCCTTGATGTCCTCGAGGTTGATGCCGCCGAACGTGGGCTCCAGCGCCACGATCATGTCCACCAGCTTGTCGGGGTCGAGCTCATTGATCTCGATGTCGAAGCAATCGAGGCCCGCGAACTTCTTGAACAGTACCGCCTTGCCTTCCATCACCGGCTTGGCCGCCAACGGGCCGATGGCGCCAAGACCCAGCACCGCGGTGCCGTTGGTGATCACGCCGACCAGGTTGCCGCGCGACGTGAGGTTGGACACTTCACGCGGATCGCGGACGATCTCATCGCAGGCCGCGGCCACGCCAGGCGTATAGGCCAGCGCGAGATCGCGCTGATTGGTCAGTTGCTTGGTCGGCTGCACCGAGATCTTGCCGGGCGGATATTGCCGGTGATACTCGAGCGATGCAGCGCGGATTTCTTTGTCCGGCATGGTCGTTGGCGGGGGGACGGAAGCGCGGGAAGAGCGCGTGCAGGCATGATAATCCAACGCTGCCGCGCGCTTTGAACTAACGCTGGCGCGCCGGGCAATCGGCGGTCGTTACGCCATGGCGACGGTATAATCGCGCCCTCTTCGCCTCAGTCCTTTCGCCGCGCTTTTTTCGCGGCCATTCCACCGCCGCATGACTTCCACTCCGCTCTTCTGGCTGTTCGCACTCGCGCTCGCGGCGGTCACCCTTGCGGTCCTTATGGTGCCGTTGTTGCGGCGCCGCAGAGAACTGCCGCCCGAAGAGGAGTCGGCCGCCGCCGCCGTCTTCCGCGATCATCGCCGGCAGGTCGAGGCCGACTTCACCGCCGGCACGATCACCGCCACTGAACGCGACACGGCGCTGGAGGATCTGGTCGCGCGCTTCGGTGGCGAACTGGCCGCGCAGCCCGGTGCCGCCGCGGCACCGCGTTCGGATCGTCCGCAATGGATTTCCGCGGTGATCATCGCGGCCATGCTACCGATCGTTGCCGGCGGACTGTACTTCACGCTGGGCAATCCGCAAGCCATCAATGCGGTTCCGACTGCACCCGCGGCGCTGGCCGACGATCCGCAGGTCGTCGCGATGGTCGATGGTCTCGCCAAGCGCCTGAAGGAAAATCCCGAGGACGGCAACGGCTGGGGCATGCTGGGCCGGTCCTATCGAGCGCTGGGGCGCTTCGAGGCGGCCGCGCTTGCGTTCGGCGAGGCGGCCAAGCGGTTGCCGCCCACGGCGGCGCTGCTCACCGACTGGGCCGAGGCCATCGCCCAGGCGCAGGGGCGCAGCATGGTGGGCCAGCCCACGGAATTGCTGCAGCGCGCGCTGGTGCTCGACCCCACCTATCCGAAGGCGCTGGCCTTGAGCGGCGCTGCGGCAATGGAACGCAACGACCCGGCCACGGCGTTGACACTGTGGAAGCGCCTGAAAGCCGTGTTGCCGCCCGGTAGTCCGGAAATGGCGCAGATCGATCGCGTCCTCGGCCAGCTCGAGGCCGCGGGCAAGGGCGGCAGCACGCCCGTGGGCACCGCCGCGGCGGTCGCCAAGGGCGCACCCGCCACCACCCAGGCGGCCGCTGTCGCGCCGACCACCAACCCCGCCCCGATGGCCGGCGCCGGCCTCGCCGCGGGTGCCGCGCCTACCGGTAAATCGGTGGAAGGCCGCGTGGAACTCGATCCCAAGCTCGCCTCCCGCGTGGCGCCGGGCGACACCGTCTTCATCTTCGCGCGCGACCCGGATGGCTCGCGCATGCCACTGGCGGCCATGAAACTCACCGCGGGCGAGCTGCCGAAGTCTTTCGCCCTCACCGACGCGATGGCGATGTCCGCCAGCACCCCCATTTCCGCGGCCAAGCGGGTGGTGGTCGAGGCGCGGATCAGCAAATCGGGGCAACCGGGCCTGCAATCCGGCGACATGGCCGGAATGAGCCCACCGGTGGCGCCCGGCACGCGCGACCTGCGGATCGTGATCGACCGGATCAATCCTTGATTTTTCCATTATAATCAGATATTTAATAATCTAGCCGCCACGCACGTCAGTGGTCACTAACACGGACGCCCTCCCGACGCCCCCTGATGCTGGAAGCCCAAGACCTGGCAGCGCGACGCGGACACTCCACGCTGTTTTCCGGGGTTTCGTTCCGGCTTGCCCCGGGCCGCGTACTCGCCCTTACCGGCCCCAACGGGTCGGGCAAGACCACGCTGCTGCGCATCCTGGCCGGGCTCACCGTGCCCTGGTCGGGCCAGGTGCGCTGGCAAGACCAGGCGGTCACGCCCATGGCCCAGCGGATTCGCCAGGACGCGCTGCTGGCGGGCCATGTGCCCGCGCTCAAGGACGAATTGACCGCCGCCGAGAATCTCGAGGTCCAATGCGCGCTGGCCGGGCAACCCGTGCCGTCCGCCCAGGTGCGCGCCGCGCTGGACGCGGTCGCGCTGGGCGCCGCCCATGCGCTGCCGGCGGCCGTGCTGTCGCAGGGACAACGCCGCCGCATCGGCCTCGCGCGGCTGATGCTCGTGCAGCGTCCGCTGTGGCTGCTGGACGAGCCCGCAACGGCGCTCGACACCGCCGGGCTGGCGCTGCTGGCGCACCTGATGAGTGCGCATGTGGTGGCGGGTGGCATCGTCGTGGCCACCACGCACCAGCCGCTCGACCTGCCGCCCGAACGCATGTCCGCACTGGCCTTGGCATGACGACGTTGGCGCAGCCCACGGCAACCGCCATGGACCATGGCGCATGGGCCGCGGTCCGGCTGGCTGCGCAGCGCGATCTGAAGCTTGCGTTGAGGTCGCGCGCGGAACTTGGCGTGCAGCTTTTGTTCTATGTCATTGTCGTCAGCCTGTTTCCGCTGGCGTCGTCGCCGGAACGCACGCTGCTGGCCACGATGGCGCCGGGCATCCTGTGGGTGGCGGCGCTGCTGGCCGCGTTGCTGTCGCTGCCGCGGCTCTTCGGCAGCGATTACCACGATGGTTCACTCGAGCAACTGGCCATGTCGCCCTACCCGCTGCCCGCGCTCGTGTCCGGTAAAATGCTGGCGCATTGGCTCACCACCGGCGTGCCGATGGTGGTGCTGGCACCGCTCCTGGCGCTGCAATACGGGCTCGACCCCGAGTTGATGGTCATTGTCACGTTGTCGTTGCTGCTCGGCACGCCGATACTTTCGCTTCTGGGTGGCATCGGCGCCGCGCTCACGCTGGGCGCGCGTGGCGGCGGCAGCCTCTTGGCGCTGCTGGTGCTGCCGCTGTTCATCCCGGTGCTGATCTTCGGTGCCGGCGCCGCGGATGCGGTTCGCGCCGGGTTGTCGGCGTCGGCCAATTTTTCGCTGCTCGGCGCGGGATTGCTGGTGGCCCTGGTCGGCGCGCCGCTGGCCGCGGCCGCCGCGGTACGGATTGCGCTCGACTGATGAACCTCTATCAACTCTCCTCCCCCGCCACGTTCTATCCGGTGGCCGGTCGCGTCGCGCCGTGGTGTGCCGGCGCTGCCGCTCTCCTCGGCATTGCCGGTCTCTTGATTGCCTTCGCCATCGCG
>JANMCS010000537.1:0-6914 GCA_031361405.1 Betaproteobacteria bacterium | reverse complement strand
CAGGATCTCGATGCGCGCTTCGGCAAGCTGGAGGCGCTGGGCGCGCTGGTGGCCCTGACGGCGGACCACGGCATGAACGACAAGTCGGACGCCGCCGGCAAGCCCAACGTGATCTGGCTGCAGGATGTGCTCGATGCGAAGTTCGGCAAGGGCGACACCACGGTGATCTGTCCGATCACCGACGCCTTTGTCGCGCACCACGGCGCGCTCGGCGGCTTCGTGCGCGTGTATTGCCGTGGCAGGACCACGCCGCAGCAAGTGCTGGAGGTGGTGCGCAATCTCGACGGCGTCGAGGCGGCGTACGACAAGGCCACCGCGTGTCTGGTCTTCGATCTTCCCGCCGATCGCGAAGGCGACGTGGCCGTGGTTGCGACGGCAGGCGTGTGCATCGGCGGCGCGGAAAAGGACCATGACCTCACGGGACTTGAAGGCCATCGCCTGCGCACGCACGGCGGCGTGGCCGAGGCGAAGGTGCCGATCATCCTGTCCGCCCCCCTCAACGACGAATACAAGCTGAAGGCCGGCGTGGCCACGCTCAAGAGCTACCAGGTGTTCGACCTCGCGCTCAACGGGGCCGCGTCGCGCTGAGCGCCAAACTCAATCCCGAAAGACTGGCAATGCCCGACAGCACCATGCCCTCGCCGTCCACCGCGGAACCGGACCTCGGTTACCGCGCGCAAGGTTTCTACTACGGCGGCCAGTGGCAGGCGCCTGCCACCGGCAACACGTTCGTGTCGACGAGCCCGTCCACCGGCAAGCAACTGGCGGAGCTGCCGCTGGCGGGTGCCGAGGACGTCGACCGCGCCGTGAAGGCCGCCGCCAGGGGCTTCGGCGAATGGCGCAAGGTGGGTCTCAAGGAACGCGCCAAGTGCATGGAGGCGTTGGCCAGGCGCATTCGCGAGAACGCCCGCGAACTCGCGCTGATCGACTGCGTGGACTCGGGCAATGCGCGGGCCGGCATGGAAGGCGACATGCACTGGACCGCGGACTCGCTCGACTATTTCGCGGGCCTTATCACCGAAGTGAAAGGCGAAACCAGTTCGCAGGGGCCACGCCACATGAACCTGCTCACGCGCCAGCCGTATGGCGTGGTGGCCAAGCTCAACGCGTTCAACCACCCGTTCCGCTTCTGCGCCGAGAAGGCCGCCGCGCCGCTGGCGGCTGGCAACTGCGTGGTGATCAAGAGTTCCGAACAGGCACCCATCTCCAGTTTCCGCCTCGCGGCATTGGCCGATGGCCTGTTTCCGGCGGGCGTGGTGAATGTGATCGCCGGCGACGGCAAGACGGGCGCCGCACTGGTCAGCCATCCGTTCGTCGCGCGGGTCGGCTTCATCGGCTCGGTGGCAACCGGACGGCGCGTCGCGGTGGGCGCAGCGGAAGGTCTGAAGCGCGTGAGCCTCGAGCTGGGCGGCAAGAATCCGATCATCATCTTTCCCGACGCCGACCCGAAGAAGGCCGCCTCTGCCGCCATCAAGGGCATGAACATGAACCGGCAGGGGCAATCGTGCAGCTCCACGTCGCGCGTGTTTGTGCATGCATCGCTGCATCGCGCGGTAGCCGACGAAATCGTGCGGCTGGCTGAAAGCCTGCCCGTGGGCTTGCCGTGGCTGGCGCACAACGAGTTGGGACCCGTGGTGTCGGCGTCGCAGTTCGCGCGGATCATGGGCTTCATCGAGTCCGGCAAGAAGGAGGGCGCGACGCTCCTCACCGGCGGCACGCGCCCCGACGACGCGGAACTGGCCAACGGCCACTTCATCCGGCCGACGGTGTTCGACAACGTCAAGCAGTCGATGCGCATCGCCAGCGAGGAAATCTTCGGCCCGGTGCTGTCCATCCTGCCGTGGACGGATGAGGAAGACATGCTGGCGCAGGTCAACAGCCTGCAGTACGGATTGACCGCCGCCATCGTCACCAACCAGCTTGATCGCGCGATGGAAACAGCCACGCGCGTCGATGCGGGCTACATCTGGATCAACACCACCGGCCGGTATCTCGGCGCGCCTTACGGCGGATGGAAGGCGAGCGGGCTCGGGGTGGAGGAAACGTTCGAGGAAATGCTGAGCTATACACAGTTGAAGAATATCAACATGCGATGGTAGTCGTTCGCGGCAGAACAACAACCCTGGGAGGCTTCAAATGCACACTTTTTCGAATGGCTGGAAGAAATTGGCGATGGTCGCCGCCATGCTCGGCATCGGCATCGGCGCCGCGCAGGCGCAGCAGTGCGAGGATCCGAAGGTGCTGCGGTTCTCGATCATCCCCACGCAGGAATCGGTGCGCGAATTGACGCTGTACAAGCCGGTGCTTGACCTCCTGTCGAAGAACACGGGCAAGAAGATCGAGTTCTACATGCCGACGTCGTACGCGTCGGTGGTCGAAGCGCTGCTGGGCAAGTGGGTCGACGTCGCGGTGCTGGGACCCGAGTCGTACCTGATCGCCAAGACGCAAGGCGCCAACATCGACGTGTTCGCCACCTACTACAAGAAAGGCGATGGCGTGCAGGAGCCGGGCCCCGGCTTCAAGTCGATCCTGATCACGAAGAAGGGTTCCAGGTTCACCTCGGTCGACTCGGTCAAAGGTTCGGTGATGCTGCTGGTGGACCCGGCCAGCACGTCGGGCTCGCTGATTCCGGAATCGATCTTCGGCGGCAAGGTCGTGAAGATGCCGCTGAAGCAGTACTTCAGCAAGACGGCGTTTTCGGGCGGGCACGACTTGTCCACGCTCGCGGTCTTCGACGGCAAGGCCGACGCGGCCTTCGTGGCCACGCATCGCTTCATGAATGCGATCGATGCCAGCAAAGGCAAGATGAAGGTCGACGACTTCAACATCCTGTGGACGTCGCCGCTGATCCCGCAGGACCCGTTTGTCTATCGCGCCACGCTGTGCCCGGAGTTGAAGGAAAAGATCCAGCAGACCTTCGTCACGCTGGACACCACCGACGTAGGCAAGAAATACCTGGAGAACGTCGGCAGCGAGAAATTCGTCGTGATGAAAGACGCCGACTACAACGTGATCCGCGAAGCCGGCGGCGGCAAGTAGGACTTCGTACCGGATGCCCCGGGTGTGCCGCGTGGTGCGCCCGGACTCCTTCGCGCCGCCGTGAATGGATGCTGACGCATGCACACCGTACTTGAAGTGAAGGACCTTCGCGCGGGCTATGCCGACCGCGAAATCCTGAAAGGCATCAGCTTCACGCTGAATGCCGACGATTTCTTCGCCATCATCGGGCCGAGTGGCGCGGGCAAGTCCACGCTGATCCGCTGCGTCAACCGCCTGGTGGAGCCCACCAGCGGGGAAGTGATCTTCAACGGCAAGGACATGGTGAAGCTCTCGCCGGCCGAGTTGCGCCGCGAACGCCGCAACATCGGCATGATCTTCCAGGAATTCAACCTGATCGAGCGCCTGTCGGTGATGGACAACGTGCTCACCGGTCGCCTGGGCTACACCGGCACCGTGCGCAGCGTGCTGCGCATGTTCACGAAGGAGGAAATCCGCCAGGCGCTGGTGCTGCTCGACCGCGTCGGTCTTGGTGACCACATCGACAAGCGCGCCGATCGCCTCTCCGGCGGCCAGCGCCAGCGCGTGGGCATTGCGCGCGCGTTGATCCAGAATCCCAAGCTGTTGCTGGTCGACGAGCCCACGTCGAGCCTCGATCCCAAGATCTCGCGCGAAGTGATGGGCCTGATCCGCGAGATGGCACGGGAATTTCACATCCCGGTGCTCTGCAACATCCATGACGTCGACCTCGCCTGCGAGTTCTGCTCGCACGTGATCGGCCTGCAGGACGGCATCAAGAAATTCGAGGGCCCGCCGGCGAGGCTCGACAAGCAGGCGCTGCAGGAGATCTACGCGATGGAAGTGCTGTGAGCGCGCTGACGCTGGGGGCGGGCATCGACACGCTCGATGCCCGCGTCGATGCCATCGCGGCGGGGCGCAGCCGCGCGCGCAAGGTACGCTACACGTCCTACCTGCTCGTCTGCGCCGTGGTCGCGTGGACCGTCGAGGCGATCGTCATCAGCGATACCGACTGGAGCCGCATCCTCAACGGTTCGCTGCTGACCACGCTGGGCCGTTTCCTCGAACTCGACTGGAGCCTCGTTCCTGATTTGTGGGCACCTGCGGTGGAAACGATCATGATGGCCACGCTGGCCACGCTGGCGGGGCTGGTGCTGTCGATTCCGGTGGCGTGGCTGGGCGCGTCGAACATCACGCCGTTCGGCAAGACGTCCTACTACTTCGGCCGCTTCCTGATGACGATGTCGCGCTCGGTGCACGAGATCGTGTGGGGCCTGATCTTCGTGTCCGCCGTCGGCCTCGGCGCGCTGGCCGGCATTCTCGCCATGGCGGTGCGCTCGGTGGGCTTCATCTCCAAGACCATCGCCGAGGCGATCGAGGATGTCGACCCGAGGCCGCTGGAAGCCATTCGCGCCGCGGGCGGCACCAGGTTCCAGATCCTGTGGTTTGCCATCCTGCCGCAGATCGTCCCGGTGTTCGTCGGCAACATGATCTTCGAGTGGGACATCAACATCCGCCGCTCGACCATCCTGGGGCTGGTGGGCGCGGGCGGGCTGGGGCTCGTCCTGTTCCGGCAGATGGCCATGTCCAACAACGGCGGCATCGCGGTGGTCATTCTCGCGGTGCTCGTCCTCATCGTGTTTGGCGAAGTGGTCTCCTACTATGCTCGCAAAGCCGTCATCTGACGTGGGCATCGGGCCGCTGGTCGATGTGGCGGTCGCGCCGGGTCGCATTCCGCCCACGTGGCGTCGCTTTCGCTATCCGCAAAGTCTGTACAAGTACGGCGCATTGCTGGGTACGCTGGCCTTCATTGCCTATGCCCTCGACTACCTGAACATTCCGCTGGAGCGATTGCCCGGCATGCTGGGGCGTATGGGCGAGATGCTGGGGCGGCGCTACTTCCCGCCCAACATCGGCCACATCATGAATGCCGAGTATTGGCATTCGGTGGTGGAGACGCTGCAGATGTCGTACCTCGCCACCGTGGTGGGGATCGTGCTGTCGATCCCGCTGGCGTGGTTCGCGTCGTTCAACATGACACCGTCGAAGCGCTTCGTCTACCCGCTTGCGCGTCTCATCATCATGGCGTGCCGCTCGGTGCACGAAATGATCTGGACGATCCTGCTGGTGGCCATCCTGGGCTTCGGCATGCTGCCCGGTGCGCTGGCGTTGACGCTTTTCTGCATCGGCTTTTCGGGCAAGCTCTTTTCCGAGGCCATCGAGGCGATCAAGCCCGGCCAGGTCGAGGCGATCCGCGCCACCGGTGCCAACAACCTGCAGACCTTCGCATTCGCCGTGCTGCCCCAGGTGCGGGTGGCGTGGACCGGCATCTCGATCTACACGTGGGACGTCGTGTTCCGCGCCGCCACGGTGGTCGGCTTCTTCGGCGCGGGCGGCATGGGCTGGTACCTGCGCGAAAGCGTGCAGCGCGTGGCGTCGAAGGACGTCGCCGCCATCCTGCTGTCGATCATTGTCGTGGTGGTGATTTCCGAATTGCTGTCGGCGTGGCTGCGCACGCGGATTGCCCGGGCCATCGCGTAGCGCCCTTCATTGCACCCACGAGTACAGGTCAAGATCATGACGTCGAATTATCACAACCCGGTTGCGATCACCTTCGGTGCGGGCGCGCTGGCCCAGCTGCCGGTGCTCGTCGCGGGACGCAGGACCGTCCTCGTCACGTTTCCCGAAGCTGCGGGCTTCGGGCTCACCAAGCGCATCCAGGATCTGCTGGGCGTGCATCTGGTGGCCATCGAACCCGACACCGTGCCCAATCCTGATGTCGCGAGCCTCACCGGCATGTACGAACGCTTCTGGACGCAATACGCCGACACGGAGTTGATCGTCGCCGTGGGCGGCGGCAGCGCACTCGACACCGCCAAGGCGCTGATGGTCGGCACGCCTAGCGGCAGGTTTTCCGAGTTGGTGGCATTGCTTGCCACCGGCAAGCCGTTCACGCCCACGCGCGTGAAGCCGCTGATCACCGTACCCACGACCGCCGGCACCGGCAGCGAAGTCACGCCATGGGCCACCGTGTGGGACCGCACGCCCGGCGCGCAGAAGAAGTATTCGCTGCATCTCAAGGAAACGTGGCCGGAGGCGGCGATCGTCGATCCCGAGCTCACGCTGTCGCTGCCGGCCGGCCCCACGCTCGCGGCGGGGCTCGATGCGCTGTCGCACTCGCTGGAATCGATCTGGAACATCAACGCCAACCCGATCTCGGACACGCATGCGATCTCCGCGGCGCGTGACGTGCTGGCCGTGCTGCCGGCATTGATGCAGCAGTTGCGCAATCCGGCGCTGCGCACGCAGATGTCGCTGGCCGCGCTGAAGGCGGGGCTCGCGTTCTCCAACACCAAGACTGCGCTGGCGCATTCGATCTCGTACGACATGACGCTGCACCACGGCCTGCCGCACGGCATCGCATGTTCGTTCACGCTGCCGATGGTGCTGGCCCGCGCGGTGGGTACGGATCCCCAGCGCGATGCGGTGCTGGCCCAGATCTTCGACGGTCCGCTGCGCGAGGCGCCGGCAGCGTTGGAGGCGTTCCTGGCGTCCGTGGGCGTCAGCACCGACTTTGCCGCCTACGGCGTGGACAAGGCCGAAGCCGACCAGATGATCCACAAGGCGCTGGACGGCGTGCGCGGCAAGAATTTTATCGGGGCGCGCGCCGCCCCCTAGGCGAGGCTGTTGTAGGCGAGGCTTCAGCCTCGCGCATAACCCGCAAGCCTCGCGGCGCGGGGTCAGTCTTCCGCGGCGCCGCGCGAGGCTGACGCCTCGCCTACAGAAACGCCTGCAGAATTGCCCAACGAAGTCTGCTTGCGCGAACCGGCGCAGGCGGGAACAATCCCCCCATGGCCTCGCTCCCCGTGCTCCCTCGCGCCACACCCGCCGCGCCCTCA
>JANMCS010000433.1:0-2435 GCA_031361405.1 Betaproteobacteria bacterium | reverse complement strand
CTCTGGTACAACAGCACCCGGCTGCACTCGACGCTGGCCTACGTCAGCCCGATGCGGTTCGAGCAAGACTGGCTCGCGGCTCAGGCCAAACAAGCCAATTCGTGACTCGGCTATGGGATACGGATTCCAGGGGCAAGGTCACCACCCAGCTTGTGCCCCATGTCGGTGAGCAATTTCCGCGTATGAGGGCTGATGATCGTGTGCCGCACGGCGGAGATGATGCGGCTGCCGCCGGGGGGTGCCCAGCACCATCACCGGCTTGCCGTCCTTCGTCACGATGGTGGGCTCACCGAGCTCAGCGGGCGTTTGCCGGGGGCGATGGCGTTGGCTTCGCCTTGCACCAGGCCGTAGAGATTGGGCACACCGGTGGCTGCGGCGGTGTTCGCGCAAGGTGCATCGTCGCCACTTCGTCGTGGCAGGCGAGCGTCACTTCATGCCCAGTTGATCAAGCAGGAATGCGGTTTCATCGGATGACTCCGATACGCCTGGACGGGAAGAAATCGTCTTGAACGACGGTTCGCAGTCGGTCCTGCCCGCGACGCCGAGCAACTGAATGATCAGCGGCTGACGCGCGCTCCGCTGCAGCGAGACGTCTGCGCTCAATGAGTCAGATTCCATGCACTTGATTGATGATGCAGGCAGCGCAGTCGCTGATTAGGATACCCATTGGACTTTAGGCGATCTGGCCGTCGATTCTGGGAAGCGAAAATCTTTCGCGGAGGCACTGATACGGTGACGCCAAGCGTCATCCGCAGAGCGTGTATCCCGACCGACCCGACCCGACCCGCAGAGGCTTGGCGAAGCCTGTCGAAATATGTAGCTTGGACGAAATTTAATGAGGCTTGAATTGAAATCTCACTGGATCGCATCACGTTTCCTCCACTGGATGGCATCACTTTGCCTCGCGCTATCAGCGTTCATCGCTCACGCTCAATCAGGGACTAGTCCCCCATTCGAGTTGAAGGCCTCGCTTGCGTTTGCAAGGGCGACCCCCGATCAGTACCTTCTTGTCTACAGCAGCAACGAGGTTGGAAGTGGCGCGGCCATCTATGGCCGGGTGCTGAACTTGGACGGTTCCCCGTCGGGACGAGATTTCCGCTTGTCCACACAAGTGGGCTTGATGACCAAGCCTGTCCTTGTCTATAACCCTGTGACGGAGCAGTTTTTGGTTGTTTGGGGTCGTAAGCAGTTCGGCAAGGACAGAGCGGAAATCATTGGGCTGAGTGTGGGGCTCAACGGAAGAATTATCGGTGAAGAATTCCGGATCTCCTCCTCCGACCTGTTCGATACACGGCCGGCAATCGCCTACTGTCCGGGCCGTGATCGATTTCTTGTCACCTGGACCAGGGGGCCTGAATACGACTTCGACAATGGAGTCTCCGATATCTACGGACAGTTCGTCGGAGGCGATGGCACCAGTCTGCAGGGCAGCAACTTCGCGATTGCGTCTGCGGAGAAGAATCAATTCAAGCCGGATGTCACCTGCGATGTGGTCAACGACCGCTTCCTGGTCGTCTGGGAAGATCAACGCCAGCTCGCGACGCAGGATGATATCTATGGGCAACTGATATCGTCCGACGGCACGATGCTGGGTGGAAACTTTCTTGTCGCCGGAACCGAGAATATCGAGCGACGGCCGGTGGTCGCTGCAAACACCAAAACCGGGACGTACCTCCTGGCGTGGGAATCCATCGTGGAAGGCAAGGTTCGCGTGTTCAGCCAGATAATCGACTCGAACGGCAGATTGCTGCGAGAGCCCACCCCTATCGGTTCAGAACTGGGTGGACAGCGAAATCGACCTGCTGTTTCCTATCTGAGGGAGCAGGATGTGTTCTTCGTGGTCGTCGATAATACCGCGTACGACGCCTTGGACGACGGAATATATGGTCAGTTCGTAAGAAGCAATGGCCAGTTGCGTGACATCGCTATCCCGGTGACCACCGCAAAAATGCATCAGTATCGCCCGGCCGTCGAAGCTGCCAGGAACACATTCCTGGTCGTCTGGACCGACTATCGTGACACCGCGGACGACGGCAGGAAACGCGATGTCTACGAGTACTATGGGCGCGTCATTGGCAACGACATGGCATTGTCGTCACGCTGGAGAAATCCGCAAAGCAAGTAACCCGCCCCGCGTCAATACCCCCCCGCCAACCCCGACCCCCGCCTCGGATCATTCGCCCCATAAACCCGATTCTTCCCAACCTGCTTTCCCCCAAGCGAAGGTGCCCCCACCAGAATCGCCGCGACATGATTCGCCGGCTGCGGATCACCCAGCTTGTGCCCCATGTCGGTGAGCAATTTCCGCGTATCCGGGCTGATCGCAAAGCGTTCCATGTTGGTGACATCGGGCAGCCACTGCTGGTGAAAGCGGGGAGCGTCTACCGCTTCCTGGATCGTCATGTCGTAGTCGATCACGTTGATGATCGTGTGCA
>JANMCS010000530.1:0-2343 GCA_031361405.1 Betaproteobacteria bacterium | reverse complement strand
ACCTTGCCGACGAGCGAGTTGAATGCCTTCTCCTTGCCGGCGCGGTATTCGGCGACGATCGGCGAATTGGCGTGCAACACCTGGTCGACGAGTTTGATAATTTCACCCTCGTCGGAAACTTGCCTCAGGCCACGCGCATCGATGATCGTGTCGGCGTCCCCTTCGCCGTTCCACATTGCATCGAAAACATCCTTGGCCATCTTGCCGGAAACCGTATTGTCCAGAACGCGCTTCAGCAGCCCGGCAAGTTTCTCTGCCGTGACGCGCGATCCGGAAATGTCGATGTCTGCGCGATTGAGCGCCGCCGAAAGCTCACCCATCACCCACGTGGCGACCAGCTTGGCTCCCCCGCCAAGCATTGCGACCGCGATTTCGTAATACTCGGCCAACTCGCGGGAAGTGGTAAGCGCGCTCGCCTCATTTGCGGAGAGTCCGTATTGCGACTGGAGGCGCGCCTTCATCGCCGCCGGCAACTCCGGCATACCTGCCTTCACCTGCGCGATCCACGATTCCGCAATCGTCAGCGGCGGCAGGTCGGGATCAGGGAAGTAGCGATAGTCCTGCGCGTCTTCCTTGCTGCGCATCGACCGCGTTTCGTGCTTGTCCGGATCGTACAGCCGCGTTTCCTGCACCACGCGCCCGCCGTCCTCGATCAACCCGATCTGGCGGCGGATCTCGAATTCGATCGCTTCGTGCATGAAGCGGAAGCTGTTCAGGTTCTTGATCTCGCAGCGGGTACCAAGCGGCTCGCCGGCGCGGCGCACCGACACGTTGGCGTCGCAGCGGAAGCTGCCTTCCTGCATGTTGCCGTCGCAGATGCCGATCCAGCGCACCAGCCCGTGCAGCGCCTTGGCGTAGGCCACCGCTTCCTCGGCACTGCGCAGCACCGGTTCCGTGACGATCTCGAGCAGCGGCGTGCCCGCGCGATTGAGGTCGATGCCGGACATGCCCTGGAAATCTTCATGCAACGATTTGCCGGCGTCTTCCTCGAGATGCGCGCGCGTGAGCTCGACCAACAATTCGCCGCGCGTGGGCGACATGATGGCCACCCCACCGCCCACGACCACCGGAATTTCATACTGTGAAATCTGGTAGCCTTTGGGCAGGTCCGGATAGAAATAATTCTTGCGCGCGAAGATGCTGCGCTTGCTGATCGTGCCGCCCACGGCCAGGCCAAAGCGGATCGCGCGCTCGACCGCACCGCGATTCAGCACCGGTAGCACGCCGGGAAGCGCGATATCCACGGCCGATGCCTGCGTATTGGGCGCCGCGCCGAACGCGGTGGACGCGCCGGAGAAAATCTTGGAGACGGTGGAAAGCTGCGTGTGCGTTTCCAGCCCGATGACCACTTCCCAGGTCATGGCGCGGCCTCCTCGACTGACGCAGGCTCGCACACGATTGCCGTCGGCCGCCCGGCCATCGCGCGGCGCAGCGCCCTGGGGGCCCGCGCTTCGCCCGCGGCGCTCATGCCGTTCCCTCCGGCGCACGCTGATGCCAACCGGTGGACTGCTGGAAGCGATGCGCGACGTTGAGCAGCCGCGCCTCGGTGAAATAGTTGGACTGGATCTGCATGCCGATTGGCAGGCCGCGACGATCGAAACCCACCGGAATGGAGATGGCCGGCGCGCCCGTCAGGTTGGCGGCAATCGTGAAGATGTCGTTGAGGTACATCTGCACCGGATCGTCGGTCTTGTCGCCGATCTTGAAAGCCGGCGCGGGCGCGGTGGGGCCCATGATCATGTCGCACTGCTGGTAGGCGCGCGTGAAGTCGTCGGCGATCAGGCGCCGCACCTGCTGCGCCTTGAGGTAATACGCATCGTAGTAGCCGTGCGAAAGCACGTAGGTGCCGGTGAGGATGCGCCGCTTCACCTCCGCGCCAAAGCCCTCGGCGCGCGACTTCTTGTACATGTCCATCAGGTCGCCATACACGGCGGCCCGATGGCCGTAGCGCACGCCGTCGAAGCGCGACAGGTTGGACGAGGCCTCGGCCGGCGCGATCACGTAATAAACAGGCACCGACAATTTCACATTGGGCAACGCGATGTCGACGGTGACGGCACCGAGCTTGCGGTACTCCGCCAGCGCAGCTTCAATGGCGGCCGCCACATCGGGGGCCACACCTTCACCGAAATATTCGCGCGGCAAGCCGATACGCAATCCGGAAAGCGGCAGCGCGAGATCGCGCGTGTAGTCCTCGCGCGGTCGTTCCAGCGACGTGGAATCGCGCGGATCGTGGCCGGCCATCGCGTTCAACAGCAACCCGCAATCCTCGGCCGTGCGCGCGAACATGCCGGGCGTGTCGAGGCTGGACGCAAATGCGATCAAGCCATAGCGCGAGCACAC
>JANMCS010000520.1:0-12681 GCA_031361405.1 Betaproteobacteria bacterium | reverse complement strand
CCCCATGATGATGCCGCCACAGAGCACGGGCACGATGATTGACCTGCTTCCGACAGGATTGCTGTTGCTCACGGATTCCCTCACTGGATAGCCAACGCGCCAAGCGGTCCAGTGTGGCCCACGTCGCAAGCTTCAATGATGCAAACATTTCATGCATCGTTGCTCCGTACAAGCCGAGGCTTCCAGGATGACCACGCGCAGCATGAAACAGAGTGATCCACTTGAAAATTTTTCGCGACGTCAGCCTGCGCACGAAGGCGAGCCTCTGTCGCGAGGTCGCGGGTTCACGTTCCCTGCACCCATAGCTCTGCACGGCCCTATAATTCGGGCGGGCAAACCAACCACATTTGAGGGACTGTACATGAGCATCGCGTCTTGCCGTACCAACGCTTGGAACGCGCTCGCGCGTTGCGCCTGCATCCTGCTGTCGCTGGCGCCGCTTGGCGCATTCGCGGCGCAAGCCATCGACTTTCGCGTTACCGTCGGCGGCAACGTGACGTTGAACGAAACGGAAAACTACTCCGCGGGCGGCGCAGCATCAGCCAGTCGCAAGCGTGTTGAGGGTGGCGTGGCGTGGGACCTCGTCGGGGGTGTTGCGCCCCGCAACGCGACCATCTCCATCACCCTGTCCGGTGCAACCTCGGCAGAGGCCCAGGTGGTCGCCCATACCGATTCGGGCGACCTGCGACTCACGCGTCCCGCGGGTGCTCCCGACATTTCCGGCGGCAAGCTTGTGCTCTACCAACGCGCGGCCGGCGCCATTACCGGACGGGGAAGCCTGAAAGTCAAACTCGCGGTGGAGGTGTCGAGCCTGAGCGTGCCGCAGCCGATGTATGGCGAAGCCGAACAGACGCTGGCCGACCAGCCCGGTGGCGATAGCGTGGAATTTCCCGTCGTGGTCAACCTTGCCATGGGGATCGCGCAAGGGAGCATCTTCGTCAGGCCACGCACCGACTTCGCGGCGACCGCGTCCATCCTGCCCGGCACCCCGCTGTCCATCGTCAGCGCGAACGCCGGCCAGGGGGCCGAGATCACAGGGTTCCGGGTGTTCAGCGCCGGGGGCCAGCAAATCGTCGGATTCAGACTCGGGGGGTTGGCCGAACTTCCGCCAAGTTCTCCCGGCAAGGCCCTCGCGGTCGAATATTTCAATGCCCAGTTCGGCCATTATTTCATCACGGCCAATCCGCAGGAGGTCGCCAACCTCGACGCAGGGCTGCCCCCCGGCTGGGCGCGTACCGGACAGTCGTTTTCGGTCTTTACCGCGCAGGGCGCAGGGCTGACGGCCGTATGCCGCTTCTTCTCGGGGCAGGCCTTCGCGCCGAAGAGCTCACACTTCTACGCGCCACGGGGCCTGGGCTGCGAGGCGTTGCTGCCGTCGAGTCCTGTCTGGGCGTTCGAAGGTGACGTTTTCTATTCGTACCTGCCTGATGACGCCGGCGCGTGTCCCGACGGCAACGTCCCGGTGTACCGCCTGTACAACCAGGGCCAGGGCGGCGCGCCGAACCATCGCTTTACGACCAGTGTCGCGACCCAGCTCGACATGCTGGCGCAAGGCTACGTCGCGGAGGGTCTGGGTTCGGGTGTCGGAATGTGCTCACCGCAGTAGCGGACGCAAGAGCATCGTTACGAACTTTAGAAGGGCTTGTCTGTCGATTCCAAAACTCAAATCCTCATGTGGGCATGCCCATTCCGCTGATTTTTCCTGCACCACCTCATGAACAACCCGCCGCCGGCGGGTTGTTCATTCGACCGGAGCCGACTATTGGTCAGCGGTCGGCTTCTTCGGCGCGGTGCCTGCCGGCGTATTCGGCAGGTTGCCTGCGCCATCGCCCGTCTGCTGCCTCGGCCCGGTGACGGTTCGAGGCGCCATCCGCTGGCGCTGCTTGTCATGGTGCTTCTGATCATCGCGCCCATGCTTCTGGTTCCCTTGATTCGGGTTGTTCTGGCCGTTGCTCATCAGCATCTCCTTCAGGCTGTTACTACAAAGATTCGACGCATTCGTTTACTTGGGGGAGCTTGCACGCCCGTCAGTCCCGGCCCTTCTCGACGGAGGAGGCGGCACGTCGTCCATGTGAAAATCGTCCTTGAGTTCGGCTTGCCGCGCTTCCAGGGCTGCGCCGACTTCCTTGGTATCGATCGCCTTCTTCGCCTTCGGGAACATCTGGCCTTCCTCTTCCTTGACGTGATGGTCAATCATCTCGCCGAGCACGATGACTTTGGCGTCGAAGTGATCTTCTCCGGGCGTGGCACCTTGAATCTGCGCGATGAGGTCTTTGGCGCTTGCGTGCTCCACGTCCGCTTCGTCCATCAAGTCCATATCGTGGATCGCTTCGCGAACGGCAGGATAGAAAATCTCTTCCTCGATCGTTGCGTGGACGGTCAACGCGGCGCAAATCCGTTGCGCGAGTTCGAACTTGGCGTCGTCGCTTGAATCGTCACCTGACTGCGCGGAGGATTTCTTCAAGGATTCGAATTCCTTGAACATCTGCTTGACCTCTTTGTGATCCGCGGTCAGGAGCTGGATAGCATCGGGCCCGACCGACTTCGTAGACGACTTTGTTGCTGGCTTGGAGATAGGCATAGCGTCCTCTGATTGGGTTTTGGTGGAAACTACGCCTGAACTTTAAAATTCACTCCTCGCTGGTGAAAGGGTGAACGGTCTCGTTTTTTCGTCGGGCGTGCACCTACGACCGCGCCACACGAACTGTTGTGCAAATGCTTGCGGAGAGGCGACGACGCTGATCGACCGACGCGTCAGGCAGCGCGTCGCGGCCGCAGCGTTTCTGTCTGCGCGGTGGTGGGCTGCGGTGCCAGTGGTTCCTCGGCCGCGATTGTTCGGAACTCGCTCTCGAGCTCTTCCAGCTGCTCATCCGTCATTTCGCCGATTGTCACCAAACCGGTACGCGCGCCTTCGATAGCGCGCAGCAGTTCGTCCAATTTGATATTCAGTGCCTTGGTATCCCGAATCTGAGAATTCTGGAGCACAAAGAGCATCAGGAATGTGGCGATCGACGTAAAGGTGTTGATGAACAACTGCCAATTTTCCGAGTAATGCATCAGCGGTCCAAGTAAAGCCCACGTTCCCACGGATGCGAAGGCAATCGCAAACGCCCACGGGGAACCGAGCGCATTGGAAATGCGCGCGGCAAATCGGCGGAATCGCTCACTCATCGTTGGTCTCCAGTCAGTCGCCTGATATCGATCAAACTCGAATGTTGTTCCCCCGCCGGAAAATATCCGACCTCGCCGTCACGATGGATCGCGATCTGTAGATCGCGTCCACGCAGTTATCGCTATGCATTGTTTGGAGCGGAAAATGACGCCTACAACATTTGCAACATGGCGCGCCGACAAGAGGCGGGCCTGATCGACGAAATTTTCTATAACCCGTCCGATACGTAAAGTCAGTGTTCGTCTGAATGGCACGTAGGCATTCGGCGCATAGCCGTGGGTCCTTCCGGCGCATTGTCGATTTGGGATTGGCACTTGGCTCGATGTGGCCGCATGGGGTGATTGCCGACGACGCCAATTTTGGCTGCGTCCACCGGCCCCAAGTCTGCTGCGAGCACCCGGCTAACACCAGAAATTAAGGATCCAGTCCTACACGCACGAAAGCCGTCCGCTGGCTTGCCATACTGAATGCGGTGCGGACAATGACGCGGAGTGTGTTGAACCTTTCCACTGTTGCGGGCATGCCGAAGTCCTTCGGAGAAAATGATGAAATCGATTCTCGATCCATCCTTTCGCTACGTGAATAGCCAAAGCACGGATCTGCGCAAGACGTTTGCGCGGATTCGGCGCCAACAAAAGAATCCCGCGCCTGGACCGGACGAGCAAACCTCCCACCGGCCTCATGTGATTCCGATTCTGATTGGTCGACGCGCAGGTGGATAGCCTGCGGTGAGCGCGACTGCAGGACCATTGCATCGGTTTCGTTGCAATTGAGACTTGGTGGTCGCTCATCGCCGCCCTGCTGTGGCTCCGCTCGAACTGCCGCCAGGTCCGCATACCGCGGGCGCAGGTCGCGGCGCTGCCGTGGGTTGACCAACCGCAGCCTACACTTCTCTACGTTCAGGGCCTTTAGGGGGTCCACCATGGAACAGAACATCAAAGGCAAGGTCGTTGTCATCACCGGCGCCAGCAGTGGTCTCGGCGAAGCGACCGCGCGACGGCTGAGCGGTGAGGGCGCCCGCGTCGTGCTTGGCGCGCGGCGGGTTTCTCGCCTTCAGGAGGTGGTCGGTGACATCGCGCGCCAAGGCGGCGAAGCGCTCGCCCTCGCCACCGACGTCACAGACCGGACGCAGGTGCAGCGCCTGGTCGACCGTGCGATTCAAGCTTTCGGACGTATCGACGTGATGATCAACAACGCCGGCCTGATGCCGCACTCGCCTCTCCCGCGCCTGAAGCTCGACGACTGGGAGCGCATGGTCGACGTCAATCTGAAGGGCGTGCTCTACGGTATTGCCGCTGCACTGCCGGCGATGCAGCGTCAAATGTCGGGGCACTTCATCAATGTGTCGTCGGTGGCCGGCCACAAGGTCAGCGTCAACGGCGCGGTCTACAGCGCCACCAAACACGCCGTACGTGCGCTGTCCGAAGGGCTGAGGCAGGAAGTCAAAGACTGGAACATCCGCACGACGATCATCTCGCCAGGCGCGGTAGCCACCGAACTTCCGGGAAGTGCGACCGAGGCCGACATCGCGAAAGGCCTGCACGACTTCTACGAGGCCAACGCTATCTCTTCCGACTCGTTCGCGCGGGCGGTTGCCTTCGCGATCAGCCAGCCCGACGACATGGACGTGAACGAGATCCTGTTCCGCCCGACGCGACAGGTCTATTGAGCCCGCCAGTGGGCATGGGACGCACCTTGCGTCCTCGTCAGGTCGCGCGTGCCCTGGCCATCTTCAGCAGCTTGGTAAACATTGCAGCTGACTCGGCGGGCCTTTCCAGCGTTGGCAAGTGGCCGCATCCCTGCAGGACTTCGAACTGTGCCAGCGGCAGCGCTGCTGCCAGCGCTCGACCCACCGCCACGGGCACCAGCGCGTCTTGCTCGCCCCAAAGCACCAGCGCCGGCATGGTCAGCGCGCCCAGACGCGAAGCGACTTCTCGGCGAACGCCGAGAGCCCTTGCCTGTGCGGCACCGGCGGGCCCG
Organism: Betaproteobacteria bacterium; assembly: GCA_031361405.1. GTDB lineage: Bacteria > Pseudomonadota > Gammaproteobacteria > Burkholderiales > Casimicrobiaceae > VBCG01. The sequence continues at coordinate 7,529 of JANMCS010000520.1, read as the reverse complement.
CCCACGCGTTGGGCCATCGCCTTGAATATCGTTGCCTCGGCTGCAGCTTTCTTGGGCACGACCAGCCCTGCCAGCATGTCAAAAACCGCATCGGGCGTAGCCTCCAACCCGCCTGCGAGGTCGGGGCCGCCTGCCTGCGGCGGCCCCGGGTTGCAACCCATCAGCCAGAGTGCCGTCACCCGCTCCGGCGCGGCCAGCGCCACTTCCATGGCGAGGTTGCCACCATAGGACGTGCCGACCAGCGCAAAGCGCGCGGGGGCGCGCGACAGGATGTCGGCCACACTATCTTCCAGCCGCAGCATGGGCGACAGCATCACGTGCGGCTCAATGTCACCGCCCAGCGCGGCAATGACTTCACGGTACAGCCGCTCGTCGCACAGCAGGGCGGGGATGAAGACGACCGGCGTGGGCTGGGATGGTGTGCTCATGAACGCTTCCTCCTGGGTAGGGGTGGGCTCGGAATCAAATGTTCGGCTTGGGTCAGCAATCCCTTCAGCTGCGACGGCGGCACGCCGGTCTTGCGCAGCGCCGTGACTCCCATGACCAGCGCCAGCAAAGCGCCAGCACGCTGGGACGCTTCGCTCTCAGCGCAACCGAGACGGCGCAGCGTCGCCGTCATCAATTTGCCGACACGTGCGGTGTGTAATTGCGCAAACGCGACCAGTTCGTCGTCGTCCGGCGCGAGTTCGGCTACTGCATTGACGAACAGGCAGCCGCGGGTGCCGCCCTCGACATCCGCGATTACACCGAGCATGGCGCGCACCGCGTCATGGGGATTGGCGCAGGTCGCGACACGTTCGATCAGGGTCGCAAAGCGATCATCAGCGTAAAGCTGCACCGCAGCCATGAGGAGCGCGTGCTTCGATCCGAAGCAGGCATAGAAGCTCGACCGGCTGAGCCCCATCGCGTGGCTGAGGACCTCGATCGAGGTGGCCTCATAGCCTCGTTGCCAAAACACGTCCACCGCAACGCGCAGGGCGGTGTCGGCATCGAAGCCGCGGGGGCGGCCACAGGCAGCGCTGGCGATAGCAGACTTTTTCATCATGCGTTAAATTATGTACCATTCGTTCCAGAACTCGTATTTGTCGACGGTTGTTCACCTGCGATTCGGCCGACAGGACACCAGCGCCGCCGTTCCACCCGCCATGAAAGCACCATTGATGACAGCCTCCGACCGCTTCGAACTATTCTCGTTTTGGCGTACCTCCGCCACCTACCGCGTACGTGTCGCCTTCAACCTGAAGGGTGTGTCGCCACAGGAACACAACGTCAACATTGACGCCGGCGAGCAGCGCGGCGAGGCCTTCCTGAAAATCAACCCGATGGGCGCCATTCCGGCGCTGGTGGACCACGGCCCCGGCCAGTCGCGAACGCCGCTGACGCAGTCGCTGGCGATCCTGGAATTTCTCGACGAGAGCTTTCCCACGCCCGCGCTGTTGCCATCCGATGCACACAGCCGCGCCCGCGTGCGCTCGCTGGCGGCGATGCTGGCAGCCGACACGCACCCGATGATCACGCCCCGGGTGAAGAAGTACCTGACCACCACCGGCGGCTTCGACGATGCGGCCTGGCGTGCCTGGCAAATCCACTGGTTCACGACCGGCCTGCAAGCGCTGGAGCAGCGCCTGGTCAGCGAGCCCGGGACCGGCACCTTCTGCCATGGCGAGACGCCGACGATCGCCGACATCTGCCTGGCCAGCATCATTGCGGTGATGCGCGTCTTCAAGATCGAGGTGCCCGGCATACCGACCGTGCTGCGCGTCATGGCTGCCTGCGAGCAGCTCGATGCTTTCGCCAAGGCGGACCCGAGCCGTCAGGCGGGCGCCCCGCGAGCCTGACGGCCCGCTGTCCGAAACGCCGCCACCATCAAGCCCGGGAAGCTGATCCTCAACGTCCGCAGCGTCCGATCATCAGCCCCATCCATTCATCCCTTCAACCTTTCAGGAGTGCCACCATGCCCATGCTCAAAGTCGGAACCGAAGCTCACAAGCCGGTCGAAATCCATTACGAAGACCACGGCAGCGGCAAGCCCGTGGTGCTGATCCACGGCTGGCCGCTCAGCGGTCGGTCGTGGGAAGCGCAGGTGCCAGCGCTGATCGCTGCCGGCTACCGCGTCATAACCTACGACCGCCGCGGCTTCGGACAATCCTCGCAGCCCTGGTCGGGCTATGACTACGACACCTTCGCCGCCGACCTGCACGGCCTGATGACGCACCTTGACCTCAAGGACGCCACGCTGGTGGGCTTCTCGATGGGTGGTGGCGAGGTGGCGCGTTATATCGGCACCTATGGCACCGAGCGCGTCGCTCGGGTAGTGTTCGCCGGCGCGGTGCCGCCTTATCTCTACAAGTCAGCCGACAACCCCGAAGGCGGCCTGGACGACGCCACGATCAACGGGTTCAAGGGTGGCGTCACGGCCGACCGCATGGCCTTCCTCGACGGCTTCACCACCGGCTTCTTCAGCACGAACGGCAAGCTGATGGTCAGCCAAGCGCAGCGCGAATACGCCCGCGACATTGCCGCCTTCGCGTCGCCAAAGGGCACGCTGGACTGCATCCACGCGTTCTCGCACACCGACTTCCGGGCAGACCTGGCCAAGTTGAAGCTGCCGACGCTGGTGATCCATGGCGACTCGGATGCGATCGTGCCCCTCGAGGTCAGCGGGGCACGCACGCACAAGGCCGTTCCGGGCAGCCGACTCTGTGTGGTGAAGGGCGGGCCGCACGGCTTCAACCTGTCGCACGCGGCCGAGTTCAACAAGGGCTTGCTGGATTTCCTGGCGTCCTGATGACGACGGCTTCGCCGAACTAACCGGCCCGAAACTGAGGATGAATGTCGACACTTTCGGGGCCCTTAAGGCCGCCACGATGGCTTCCTTGAAGCACTGGCAGCAAGCGGGGCGGCAAGCTGATCGAAACCCTGGCACCGAACCCCGCCTAACCCAATCTAACCAAACCCGAGTTAATCAAATGAACATTCATTCAAGGTCCGTTTTTGCTTCTGTTGCACTGGCGCTGGCTGCAACTTTCGCTTTCGCCCAAAGCCCGGCCAAGCCGTCCGTGGTCATCGCGCATGGCGCCTTCGCCGACGGCTCCGACTGGGCCAAGGTGATCCCCCTGCTGCAAGCCAAGGGCGTCAACGTCACAGCGGTGCAGAACCCGCTGACCTCGCTGGAAGACGATGTCAGCGCGACCAAGCGTGCCCTCGATGCCCAGCCGGGCAAGGTAGTCCTGGTAGGCCACTCCTGGGGCGGCATGGTCATCACGCAGGCCGGCGACGAACCGAAGGTGGCGGGATTGGTGTACGTCGCCGCCCTCGTACCTGACGTGGGTCAGGCCGCTGGCGAACTGGTCAACGCCTACCCTCCCGCACCGGGCTTTGCCCATATCGCAGCGGACAAGGCAGGGTATTTGCGGATGACCCCGGAGGGAATTGCCAAACACTTCGCGCAAGACCTGCCTGCAAAGGCAACGGCCGTCATGGCAGCCACGCAGGGGCCCATCAATAGCAAGGCCTTCGACCAGAAGGTGACCGCAGCAGCTTGGAAGACCAAGCCGTCCTGGTACGTTGTCAGCAGCAACGACCACATGATCCAGCCTGCCCAGCAAGCTGCCATGGCGAAGACCATCGGTGCGAAGGTAACGATGCTGCAGGCGAGCCATGTGCCGCAGCAGTCGCGGCCAGCGAAGGTTGCGGCCGTCATCCTGGAGGCGGTGAACAACGCGAAGTGATGGTGGATCTGCGCAGAGTCACGTTGTAAACAGCGGCAAAGGCCTGCTGCACTTTTTTTTTGAGGGCTTGACCATGAACACGACCACCTTCGAGACTTTCCAGGCCGATGCCCTGGCGGCTGGATTCGACGAAGTGCTGGAGCGCCGCTGGGCGCCCGACACGGTGATTGCCACGCACACTCACGCCTTCGGCGTTGAAGCGGTCGTGACGCAGGGCGAGATGTGGCTGACCTGCGAGGGCCACACGCGTCACCTGACACCGGGAGGCGTGTTCACTTTGGAACCCGAAGTGCCGCACGACGAGCGCTACGGGGCCGGGCACGAACTGGTGGGCTTTATTGGCATTGCCTCACTACATGCGCAGCGACCCCTTACCGAGTCGGCACTCGTGTGCTGGGCGGGGCCTGCCGGTTAGCCTGACCCGCTAGGCCTCCAACGTGAACGCGAAGCATGAATGTGCCACGCCTGTTCCACCGGCCCTGTCGGGTCGAGTCCACGCTCCGTTCCGCCACTACCGGTTAGTTGCTAATAGACGTTGAATGCACCCTTATTAACCGCATTTTATGCGGCGAATAACTTGCACGTGCGGAGAATGCGCCTCATAATCACCGCATGAACATCGGCGATTACGCCTATATCTGGCAGTCCAGCGACTGGCCAAGCTGGCGCTTCGACCTGGCTGCCTTGGCCCAGCCCTTGGCCGACGTCAGCCGCGCCCAGGGTCTGTTAATGGGACGAATGGCCGACGTCGGTATGGCCCTGCGCGACCAGGCCAGCCTGTCGGCGTTGACCGAGGACGTCGTCAAGACCAGTGAGATCGAAGGAGAACAGCTCAACATTGAGTCCGTACGATCCTCCATCGCGCGCCGACTCGGCGTCGACATCGGCGCGCTGGCCCCGGTGGATCGTAACGTCGAAGGCGTGGTCGAGATGGTGCTCGACGCGACCGCCAACTGTGGCGCCCTAGTCACTCGGGACCGTTTATTCGGGTGGCACGCCGCGTTGTTCCCCACGGGCTATTCAGGCCTGGCGCGGATCAATGTGGGCGGCTTGCGCGACGATGCCACCGGTCCGATGCAGGTGGTCTCTGGACCGCTGGGGCGCCAACGCGTGCATTTTGAAGCGCCGCCCGCCTATCGGTTGGAATCGGAAATCGACCAGTTTCTCGCCTGGACCAACAGCGCATCGGGCGAGCCGCCGCTGATCAAGGCCGGGCTCGCGCACCTGTGGTTCGTCACTCTGCATCCGTTCGACGATGGCAACGGTCGTATCGCGCGCGCCGTCGGCGACCTCTTCCTGGCCCGTGCAGATGGCAGCCCCCAGCGCTTCTACAGCCTGTCCGCGCAGATCCAGCGCGAGCGCCGTGCCTACTACGACATCCTGGAACGCACGCAGAAGCAATCGCTGGATGTAACCGAGTGGCTCGCGTGGTTCCTCGACACGCTGCAGCGCGCCGTCGACCAGGCACAGCACACGCTCGATGCCGTGTTGGCCAAGACACGGTTCTGGCAGCGCTGGGCTACAACGCCACTAAACGAGAGACAGGTGAAACTGGTCAATCGGCTGCTCGACGGCATCGAAGGCAATCTCGCCACCCGCAAATGGGCCTCAATCGCCAAATGTTCGCCGGACACCGCCTTGCGCGACATCTCAGATCTGCTGGCGCGCGGTGTCTTGCGCAAATCAGCCGCGGGGGGACGCAGTACCAGCTACGAGCTGAACGACGTGTCGAAGCAGGACGACCTTCGAGCAGTCGTGCCTTGAAATTCGTCGCCATCCGCAAGCATTTCCGCGGTACTTCGAAGCCCCAAAAGAAAACGGCCCCGCGAAGGGCCGTGATTCTTGGTGATGGTGGAGGTGGCGAGAATCGAACTCGCGTCCGAAGGTGCTCCACAGTCAGGACTACATGCTTAGTCGCGTCATTGTGCTCTCACCCCGCAACCGTTGACGGACAGACGGCGGCGAGACCAGTCACCTAGATTTAGCGCCTTGCCCAAGTGACCCGGACGGACGCGATCGCTCAAAAGGTCCTTGCTGTGTACTACCCTGTTGCCAGGTTCACCCGGGCTGAGCGCCGCCCGGTGCAAGGTCCGGCGGGATTAAGCCGCCAGAGCGTAGTTTTCGTCGTTCGCAGTTATGTTTGCGATTGCCAAAGATTTACGAGGATTGACGCCTCGGCATGCCCCAAGCTGCTTCACTACCCCCGTCGAAACCAGTTCACCCCCGGTACTCGAAAGGTGCGGCGCGATGCGTTGCCCCGCCGTGCAGAGGCCTATTCTACCAGCGCGGACGCCGGCGACGCCCCTGCATACCCCCTGATATGGGGACAACAGGTGTGGAATCAATTGTGGATGGCCTGCGCGGCTAAAGCCGCGCCTACAGGAACCCGGGGGTCCCGGGGGTTCCCGGACGCCGCGGGTGCCGCGAGCATGGTGACTGGTATGCACCCTGTAAAATGGTGAATTGCCCTCACCCGCCGCCCACTCGATGCCCACGTCCCCCGCCTCACCCATCGTCCCCGTGATCCTGTCCGGGGGCGCCGGCACGCGCCTGTGGCCGCTATCGCGCGAGGCTGCGCCCAAGCCGTTCATGCCGCTGCCGGATGGCGACACGCTGCTGGGCAAGACGGCGCATCGCGCGATGGCGCTGCCGCACACGCGCGGCTTGATCACCGTCACCAATCGGGATTACTACTTCCACACCAAGGACGTTTACGCGGGCCTCGACGCGGCGGAGCCTTCGGAAGCGTGTTACCTGCTGGAGCCCTTCGGCCGCAACACCGCGCCGGCCATCGCGGTGGCGGCGTTGCTGGTGCGCGCGCGCTACGGCGACGACGCGGTGATGCTGGTGCTGGCCGCCGACCACCTGATCCGTGACCAGGCGGCATTTGCAGTGGCGGTGGAACTGGCGGCGACACAAGCGCGCGCTGGTCGCCTGGCCACGTTCGGCATCACGCCCACGCTGCCCGAAACCGGCTTCGGCTATATCGAGTGCGGGGACGCGATCGGCGACCGCACATTCGCGGCCGCGCGCTTCGTCGAAAAGCCGCCGCTGGCCAAGGCGCGCGACTATCTCGCTGCCGGCAACTACGTGTGGAATGCGGGGATGTTCGCGTTCACGCCGCGCGCGATCATGGCAGCCTTCGATCGCCATGCGCCGGCCGTGGCCGCCACGGCACGCACCGTGTGGCAGCCACTGGCAGCGCACGCGGGCGAGCCGATGTTGGAGATTGACGCAGCAAGCTTTGCCGCGGCACCGGATTTGTCGCTCGACTACGCGGTGATGGAAAAGGCGGCCGCCGATGGCCAGGTGGCGGTGATCCGCGGCGCCTTCGACTGGAGCGACGTCGGCTCGTGGCAGGCGGTTTCCGAACTGAGCGATGCGGATGTGCATGGCAATCGCGGCAGTGGCGAGCGCGTGGCCATCGACACGCACGGCACGTTCGTCCACGCGGAAGATCGCGTGGTGGCCACCATCGGCATCGAGAACCTGGTGATCATCGACACCACCGATGCGTTGCTGATCGCGCACCGCGATCAGTTGCAACGCGTGAAGGAGGTGGTCGGCGAACTGAAGGCGCGCGGCCACGAGTCATACAAGATTCACAAGACCGTGTCGCGGCCCTGGGGTACCTACACGGTGCTGGAAGGGGGCCCCGGTTTCAAGATCAAGCGCATCGAGGTGAAACCCGGTGCGTCGTTGTCGCTGCAGATGCATCACCAGCGCACCGAGCACTGGGTGGTGGTGCGCGGCATCGCGCGCGTGACCTGCGGCGAGCGCGAATTCGACGTTCCCGCG
>JANMCS010000518.1:0-2211 GCA_031361405.1 Betaproteobacteria bacterium | reverse complement strand
GCGAGAAAGACCATGCGGACGGCCACCAAGGTAGCCAAGGCGGCGTTGAAGTAGTCGCCACATTGCCGGCGGCCCGCCGCCCGGGGCCGGCGCGGCGGCGGGTCACTCGCGATTAAGCATGTCCACCAGCTTGACGTAGTTGGTCATGGCCTCGTCGCGGCTGGTGCCCGCCAGCTTCGACCAGGCATCAAACTTTGCGCCGCCGACAAAATCGAAGCCGCCCGGGCGGTCGCCCTTGACGTCACCGTCCGTAGCCTGCTTGTAGTATGAATAGAGCTTGAGCAACGTCGCGTTGTCGGGCTTCTTCTTCGTCTGCTTGGCGGCGCCGGCCGCGGCGTCGAATCTGGCCTTCAGATCGTCTTTTTTCGGGGCCTGGGCCATGCTGTCCTCCTCGTCTTGAATCGGAATTTCGTGCTACTTTAGCTTGAACGCAAAGACGTGCGCAACGCACGCCCGGACCCCCCAACTTTCCCGCGAGACCATGGCCGCGACCTCCAGACGCGAGAAGATCTCCGCGGTCGACACCGCTTGGCTGCGGATGGACCGGCCGCAGAACCTGATGATGATCTGCGGCGTGCTGCTGTTCCGCGAGCGGGTGGCGCTGTCCCGGCTGCGCGCCGTGATCGGCGAGCGGTTTCTCAGTTTCCGGCGCTTTCGCCAGCGTGCGGTCGAAGTGCCGGGCATGGCGTTCTGGGAGACGGACCGCCACTTCGACATCGAGCGCCATGTCGTGCATACGGCGCTGCCGGGCAAGGCGGGTCGCAAGGAACTGCAGGACCTCGCCTCGCGGCTGTCCACCACGCCGCTCGATCCGGCGCGGCCGATGTGGCAGTTTCACCTGGTCGACAACTACGCGGGCGGCAGCGCCGTCGTCGTGCGCATCCATCACAGCTACGCCGACGGCATCGCGCTGGTGCGCGTGATGCTGTCGATGACGGACGCCGGACCCGATGGGCCGCCGGCGATGCCCTTCGAGCCGCTCCCGCGCCGCCGTGCCGAGCCGGACGATGCGCTGGGCCAGCTGCTGGCGCCATTCTCGGGCGCGATGGATACCGCGCGCAAGATCGGCGCCACCATTCTCGAAAAGGGCGTGGGCCTGTGGTCGGACCCAGGCAAGGCCGTGGCGCTCGCGGGACAGGGCACCGCACTCACCGTGGAGATCGCCAAGCTCGTGCTGATGCCGCAGGATTCGCCCACGCGTTTCAAGGGCAACCCCGGGATCGGCAAGCGCGTGGCGTGGGCCGATCCGCTGCCGCTGGCCGAGGTCAAGACTATCGGCAAGGCACTGGGGGCGTCGGTGAACGACATCCTGTTGTCCTGTGTGGCCGGCGCCATTCGCGCCTATCTTGTCGGCAAGGGCGACGACGTGGACGGCGTGATGATCCGCGCGCTGGTGCCGGTCAACCTGCGGCCGATGGAAAAGGCCTACAAGCTCGGCAACCAGTTCGGTCTCGTGTTTCTTGAACTGCCGATCGGCATCGAGAATCCGGTGGAACGACTTTATGCCGTGCGCGCCAACATGAACGCGCTGAAGGGCTCGTTCCAGCCAGTGCTGGCGCTCGGACTGCTGGCGGCGATGGGCGCGGCGCCGAAGGCGCTGCAGGAGGTATTGCTGTATGCGTTGGCACGCAACGCCACGTCGGTGATGACCAACGTGCCCGGGCCGCAGGAAACGCTCTACCTCGCCGGCAAGCGGATCGAAAGCCTGATGTTCTGGGTGCCGCAGTCGGGCGACATCGGGATGGGCGTATCCATCCTGTCGTATCACGGTGCCGTTCAGTTTGGCTTGATCACCGATCGCGGCATGTGCCCCGACCCCGAGGCGGTCATCGAACGCTTCGCCGGTGAATTCGAGCAACTGGTGCTGGTCACGCTGATGGCGCCGTGGCACCGCGAAGGTGATCTCGACCCCGCCGAGGCGGCGGCCGTGGCGGGCATTGGTCCCTGATCAGCGCGCGCGCGGTCAGGCCGATGCTGGCCGCGTAGTCGTGCGTAGTCGCCGCGTGCAGCTCAGGGCCAAGCCGGATAGGTGTTGGGCGCGGCAAACGCTTCGCGCAGATACTGGTTAAGCGGCACCACCAGGTCCTTGGTGTTGAACCACTTGGCGTAGATGCGCTTGATTTCGCCCGTCTGGAAAAGATCGATCAAGGCGCGATTGACGATCTTCTCGAACGCGGGCTCGTCACGGCGCAACATGATCGCGTACGGCTC
>JANMCS010000428.1:0-1337 GCA_031361405.1 Betaproteobacteria bacterium | reverse complement strand
CTTCCAGTGCGTTCAGCATCTTCATCCCGGCCGAGACGACGGTGTTGTACTGGATGCGCTCGTAGTCGTAGTTGGCCTGCTTCAGCGCAAGATGCAATTCGCGCCGTACAGCCTTGACTGCGTCGGCCGCGTCGCGCGCATCGAAGGCGCCCGCAGCGGACTTGATCACGGCGGCGTGTGCCTGGCCGAATGCCCACAGCCGCTTCAGGAAGCGGTAGCCACCTTCAACGCCGGTATCGGACCACACCGCCGAGTCTTCGGGGGAACCGGCAAACATCACATAGAGCCGCGCGGTGTCCGCGCCGAAGCGGTCGATCAGCGTCTGCGGGTCGACGCCGTTGCGCTCCGACTTGCCCATCTTGCCCACGCCGCCGTATTCCACGGGCTGCCCGTCGGCCTTGTGCACGCCGTTGATGATGCGGCCCTCGGCATCGTGGCTGAAATCGACTTCCTCGGGCGGGACGTAGTCGATGCCGCCACCCGCATTGCGGCGGAAGAAGATGTGATTGAGCAGCATGCCCTGCGTGAGCAGGCGCGTGAACGGCTCATCGACATGCACGAGGCCCAGGTCGCGCATCACCTTCGTCCAGAAGCGCGCATAGAGCAGATGCAGGATCGCATGCTCGATGCCGCCGATATACTGGTCCATCGGCATCCAGTAGTCGTTGCGGCCATCCACCATCGTCGGCGCATCGGGACTGGCATAGCGCATGTAGTACCACGACGAATCGACGAAGGTATCCATCGTGTCGGTTTCGCGCTTGCCCGGTTGTCCGCACCTGGGACAGGGCACATCGGTGAAGTCGGCGCGCTTGTTCAGCGGATTGCCGCTGCCGTCGGGGATGCAGTCCTCGGGCAGCACCACCGGCAGGTCGGCTTCGGGTACCGGCACGGCGCCACAGGCATTGCAGTGGATGATCGGGATTGGCGTGCCCCAGTAGCGCTGGCGTGACACGCCCCAGTCGCGCAACCGGTAGGTGATCCGCTTTTCACCCAGACCCGTCGCCGCGAGATCGGCGGCGACAGTCTCGACGGCGGGGGCAAAGCCGAGTTCGTCGTACTTGCCGGAGAACACGCAGCGTCCGCGCGTCTTGTCGGCGTACCACGGCTGCCACGCGGCGGTGGAGAACGATTCATTCTCCACGGCGATGACCTGCTCGATGGGCAGCCCGTATTTCTTCGCAAACGCGAAGTCACGCTCGTCGTGTGCCGGCACGCCCATCACCGCGCCGTCACCGTAGCTCATCAGCACATAGTTGCCGATCCATACCTCGACCGCCGCACCGGTCAGCGGGTGCGCGACGTACAGCCCGGTGCGCATGCCCTTTTTTTCCATC
>JANMCS010000505.1:0-1006 GCA_031361405.1 Betaproteobacteria bacterium | reverse complement strand
CTTGATCTGGTATTCGATGATCTGGCGCTTCTCTTCCACCACCAGGATCTCGTCGAGACCTTCGGCGAACTCGCGGATGCATTGTGGCTCGAGCGGCCATGAGACGCCGATCTTCAGCAGCCGCAGCCCGATCGCCTTGGCGCCGTCTTCGCTGATACCCATCATCGCCAGCGCCTCGCGCACGTCGAGATAACTCTTGCCGGTGGTGACGATGCCGAGCCGCGCGTTGGGCGCATGCCAGTCCTGCCGATTGAGCTTGTTCAGGCGCACGTAGTCGAGCAGCGCATAGAGCCGCTCGCGCTGGAGCCGGTTCTCTTGCTCCAGCGGCGGATCGGGCCAGCGGATATGCAGGCCACCCGGCGGCATCACAAAATCCTCGGGCATCACGATCTTCACCCGATCGGGATTCACCGAGATGCTGCTGCCGGATTCCACCACCTCCTGGATCGTCTTCATGCCGGTCCACACCCCCGCGAAGCGCGACAGCGCAAAGGCGTGCAGGCCCATGTCGAGGATGTCCTGCACGTTCGACGGAAAGAAGGTGGGAAAGCCGCAGGCCTTGAACACGTGATCGCTCTGATGCGGCGCGGTGGAGCTTTTCGAGACGTGGTCGTCGCCCGCGATGGCGATCACGCCGCCGTGTTTGGCGGTGCCGGCCATGTTGGCGTGCTTGAACACATCGAGCGTGCGATCCACACCCGGGCCCTTGCCGTACCAGATGCCGAACACGCCGTCGAACTTCTTCGTCTGCGGATACAGATCGAGCTGCTGCGTGCCCCACACGGCGGTGGCGCCGAGTTCTTCGTTCACGCCCGGCTGGAAGACGATGTGCTGGCTGGCGAGGTGTTTCTTGGCCGCCCACAAAGCCTGGTCGTACGTGCCCAGCGGCGAGCCGCGATAGCCGCTGATGAAGCCGGCGGTATTGAGGCCGGCGGCCGCATCCCGCTGGCGCTGCAGCATCGGCAGCCGCACCAGGGCCTGCACGCCGCTCATGAACGCCTGGCCC
>JANMCS010000493.1:0-5720 GCA_031361405.1 Betaproteobacteria bacterium | reverse complement strand
TGGCCAGGGCACTTGGTGTGCGCCTGACAGCACAACCGGTCTAGATCAGCAGCCAGTCTGGTGGGGCGCAAGCGTGGCCTCAAGGCCCTCGTGACGGTGGAGCTGCGAGGCGACTACAGCAGGTCGCTTTCGCCATCGTTGTAAGCGGTCCATAAACCCCGCCCTTGATCCCCGACGCCCTGCCTGAGAAGCTACGTGCCTACGTAGGCAGATGGGCACGTGATGACAGAAGACATCGAGGCGATTGCCAAGCGGCTGGTGGTGGGCCACAAGCGCGACGGGCGAAGCGTGTACGACGTGCAGGCCAAGAACGAGTTGGTGCGGGTGTGCCGGCAGCCGGGTGTATCGCTGGCGAGGATCGCGCGCACCTGCGGCATCAATGCCAACGTCCTGAGCAACTGGATCCGGCTGCACGAACGCGGCAAGAACGGCGCGACTCAGCCGCGCGGCGAGATCATCGACATGGTGGCGCCGGCCTTCGTGGCGGTGCAGATGGAATCCGCGCCGGCGGCGCGGCCGGCGGCGCCGGGCTTGGGCGTGCAGATTCGGCTGCCCAACGGCGTGACGCTCGACCTGAACGGGTACGACCCGCACAACGCCATCCGGCTCATCGAGGCGCTCGGGAGACTGCGGTGTTCCGCCTCGACGAAGGGCTGAAGGTCTACCTGCACCGCGAGCCGATCGACTTCCGGATGAGCATCAACGGTCTGGCCATGGTGGTGGAGAAGGCACTCGGCCTGGATCCGTTCGCCGCGTGCGCGTACGTCTTCAGCAACCGCCGTCGCAACCGGGTGAAGATCCTCGGCTGGGACCGCAACGGATTGTGGTTGCTGCTCAACCAACTGTCTTCACACTGCACCTCTTCCTGATGAACGTGACGAATTTGATCCCCGCGTGCTTCTGATGGCAGGAGCCCGATCAACAAGTCGATCCCAACGACTGCAATGCTTCATCGGGAGGGCTGGGTTTGGCTCCTCGTACAGGTAGGCATGGTCGTTGTAGGCGTGCCGTACGACGAGCCCATGCTCCGCCCACCGCACGAGCGTGTGCTCATGGATGTTCAGCCGCGTTGCGGCTTCTGCCTTGGTCAGCAAGCCCCGGTCCCGAAGTCGATCGTAGCGCTGGCGCAGGCCATAGGTGTTGGCCAGATAAGCCACGCGCAATGCCGTGAATCGAGCGCCTGCGCATCCGGGTCGGGCGGCTCCGCCGGGACGTAGTCCTTGCTCGTTGAGCAGTTCGGCGATCTGCGAGTAAGTATGCGCGTCGAGCAGCTTGTTGACGAGCTCGACGACCGTCGGCTGCGTTTTCACTCGCTGTGTCGAAGACTGCGGGTTGAGCGCCGTGATCGACTGCGTTCTGCCGCCTTTGAAGCGAACGTGAATCTTCGTGCTTCCCTCCGACGGGATCTTGATCAAGGTGGCGTCCTCGATGACGTGGTCGAGCATGCGTTTTCGCTCTCGGTTCGGTGTGTCCGGATCAGCCCACAGACGCTTGAAGTCCGAGATCATCGCAATGAGTCTCTCGCGCACAGCATCATCAAGAAGGCGTTCGTCGTCCTGCCTTGCGCGTTCCCGTTCCTCTCGCGCCCTGCCCAGCGCTCTGAGCTTGTCGTTCCACTCGGACTCGAGGGTGTCGGCGACAAGACGGTTGCCAGGATCGACCAACATGAAGCGACGCTGCGCGAGATCGGCGTCAACCTGGGCTCGCTCGACTGCGCGATGCCGAAGCTGGTCCGCCTCGTCCTGCCGGGATTCGATCTCGGCACGAATTTCGAACGCCAAGCCGACGGCGGCTGGCGTCATCTCTGCGACGACGAGCGCTCCCACCACCTCGTCGATGGCGGGGCCAGCGATCGACTGGCAATTGAGCGCGGCGCTTTGCCCGTGCGCGCGATCGCAGACATACCAAGCCTCCAACCTTGCGCGCCTGGCGGCATATCGCACGCGCATGTGTTGACCGCACCGCCCGCAGACCGCTCGGCCCTGCAGCAGAGCCGCCCCTTCTCTCGGCGGCGAGGCGCGTGCAAGCTCATAGCCTCGACCGCTTGTCTCGAGGAGCTTGAGGTTCTCCTGGAATCGATCCCAGTCAATGTAGCCGGGGTGAGCATTCGGGATGCACGCGAGCCAATCGTTGCAACTGCGGGCCTTCTGCACCGTCATGCCGTTGGCGGCGCGTCGATAGCGTCGTCGCCCGTAGGCATAGGCGCCAGCGTATCGAGGGTTGTGCAGCGTGCGCATGGCCGTGGAGGCGGTGAGCGGTCGGAACACGACAACGTCGCGGTTGCGCAGTCGCGATGGGAAGCGCAGCCCTTCGGCCCGGAACACCTTCACCGTCTGGCAGGCCGAGCCCACGCGTGCGAAGGTGTCGAAGAAGTAGGCGATCGTCTCCCTGATCTGGGAGTCGGGGTCGAGGCCCACGTTTCCGGCCCCGTCGTACACGAGTCCCGTGGGCAATGCGCAGCGGTACTCGCCGCGCCGAACCTTGTTGAGGATGCCGCCGCGCAACCTGGACTTGAGGACGTGAAGTTCGGCCTCGCTCATCGTTCCCTTCAGGCCCAGCAAGAGACGGTCATTGAAGTTAGCCGGATCGTACACGCCGTCCTCGTCGAGGATCAGCGTGTCGGCCAGTGCGCAGATCTCCAGCAGCCGATGCCAGTCGGCGTTGTTCCTGGCCAGGCGCGAGACCTCCAGCCCCATGACGATGCCAGCCTGTCCCATGCCCACCTCGCTGACCAGACGCTGGAAGCCCTCACGCCATGCCGCCGATGCGCCAGATTCGCCCTGGTCGCTGTCGATCACGATGACCCGATCGTCGGACCATCCGAGCGCCGTCGCACGCGTGCGAAGCGCGTACTGGCGCTTCGTGCTTTCGACGTTCTCGATGACTTGCTTCATCGACGACTGCCGCACGTACAGATACGCTGCACGCTCCAGATGATGTGGCTGGACCTTGAGCGACTCGTTCATGCTGACCTCCGGTCGTAGGTGGTCATCGCCATGGCTGCGATGATTTGAATGACGGCGCTGTGCTGGCACGCCGGCGTGGATTTCGGCGACGATTGGCCACTTGACTGCAACGCCGTGGCGGTGGAGACCAGTACCCGAGCCCAACCCCACATTCCCCGACGAAGCAGCAGCGCAAGGCCGCTGCGAGCCTCGGGCGCGAGCGCCTGACCGAACCCCGCCATGCGCAGCGACTCGTACTTGGTCGCGAGCGTGGATGCCTCGCCCGAGCATGGCGCCAGGGCACCGGCGCTATCGTGCAGTTTTTTTTTCCTTGACGGCCCGCTCGATCGTTCGCGGGTGCACGTCGAGGCCGAATTTGCGTTGGATCACGCCCGCCAGTTCGCGCGCCCGTATGGGTTCGCCCTGCACGCGCCCTTGCTCGATGAACTTCATGACCTCGCCGCGAACCTTGTGCGGGCCATGCGGACCTCGCTTCCTGGGCACCAACCCCGCAATGCCGGCTTGATCGAAGCTCGCCTTGGCCTGGTAGTAGGTGGGCCGCGAGATGCCGTACTCCTGGGCGGCCTCCGTCACCGACGCCTTCTCCGCCAGCACACGACGCAGCAGTTCGTACTTCACCTGCACGGCGTCGCGCGGATCGAAGAACTCGCCTTGCTTGAACTTCGGATCGCCCACCTTCTCGGGTGCCGGATTCAACGTGCCCTCCTCGAGGAGGGCGTCGACCTTGCCGTTCTTGAGGCCCTTGTTCAAAGGCATGCAGTTCTCCAGCTTTGATCCAAGGATGTAATACATACGATGCCGCAACTATAGTCGGATGTCAATCGAACGGCAAGGTACGACGACGGCTGAATTTGCTATACGCTATGAGTGACATTTACCGATTCTATGCGGCATAGTTGCGCTTACAGTGGCGGCATAGTTTGCATTACGCTTTATCTGACTCAACCCGCTCAGTCACGCCTCTGCCGAGACGAGCTACAAGCCGGGCCAAGGCCATCAGGTCAGCAACCCGCAACAGCGCACGCCCTTCGCCCATCGCGATCTCCAGATCGGGAGCGATCAGGTCAGTCCACTGGGGCGGCACCGAGCAAATGGTCGAAGCGTCGACCTGCAACAACACTCGCTTGCCGTAGCGGTTGTAGCGCTCGCCCACGCAGATCAGTTGACGCCCGCTGAGCGGATGGAACGGATGCGTGACGCGTACAAGATGCGTCGAAGCGACGGGAATGCCTGCATTCCGAACTGAGTTACAAGCGGCTGGAACAGGACCGCTTCATCTGGCCCGATGACACGGCCGTGCCGACGCTGACGGTCGAGCAGCTTCACTGGCTGCTCGAGGGCATCGACATCGCCGTGGTTCAGCGCCATCCCCGGCGCGTCTTCGAGCGTGTGTCCTGAGGCGTACCACTGTATGGGTGAGTTGCCCGAAGAGCGGCTTGTTACCGGGTGATGCGATGATTCCCGCCACGAGGGTGCGTGTCGTTGATGAGAATGCGCACCTATGGTTCGCATGCCCACCGCCGACGAAATCGCCGCCTTGCAGCAAGCGCTGGCCGACGCGCTCAGGCACAACCAGTCGCTCGTCGGCGAACTGCGCGTCGTGCGCACCGAGCGCGACCTGCTCAAGGAGCAGCTGAACAAGTTCAAGCGGCAGCTCTTCGCAGCCAAGAGTGAGGCCAGCGCACAGTACCAGAAGGACATGTTCTTCGACGAGGCGGACAGCCAGGGCGGCCAGGCCGAGCCCGCCGCCGAGGAAGACGAATCCGACGCTGACAAGGTCGAGATCCCCGGTCATACCCGCCGCCAGCGCGGTCGCAAGCCGCTGGATGCGGCGCTGCCGCGGGAAGTCGTGCGCCACGAACTACCCGAGAGCGAGCGTGTGTGCCCGCACGACGGCACGCGGCTGCGCGAGATCGGCGTCGAGGCGAGCGAGCAACTCGACATCATCCCGCAGCAGGTGCGCGTCATCCGGCATGAGCGGGTGAAGTACGCCTGCCCGTGCTGCGACGGCGCACTGCGCCTGGCGGCGCGGCCGCCGCAGGTGATTCCCAAGGGCCTGTTCACCGAGAGCGCGATGGCCTGGGTCATCAGCGCGAAGTACCTGGACGCGCTGCCGCTGTATCGGCAGGCGGCGTTGCTGGGCCGCTTCGGCGGCACCGACATCTCGCGCAACACGCTGGCCGCCGGCGTGGTGCGCATAGGTCAGGCGGTGCAGTCGGTGATCAACCTGCTGCGTGACGCGCTGCTGGACTCCCCCATCGTCTGCGGCGACGAGACGGAAGTCCAGGTGCTGAAGGAGCCGGGCCGCACGGCGCAGGCCAAGAGTTATATGTGGGTGCAGATGACGCAAAGCTCGGGCGCCCATGGCACCGGGCCGCCGATCCGGTTGTTCGCCTACGCGCCCAGCCGTTCTACCGCGACCGCCAAGGAGCTGTATGCCGGCGTGCGCCCGGGCACGGTGCTCATGACCGACGGCTACGAACCGTACAACGCCATCGCTGCGGTGAACGGGCTCGTCCACCTTGGATGCTGGGCGCATTGCCGGCGTTACTTCCATGAAGCCCTGCAGGCGCTGCCCAAGGACAAGCGCGGGCCGCAGCAGTTGCCGGCGCGCTTCATCGCGCTGATCGCACAGCTGTACAAGGTGGAGGCCGAGGGCCGGCGCGCGGGACTCGATGCAAGGGCGTTGCAGCAACGGCGGCAACAGCAAAGCGCTGCGGTCCTGAAGCAGATCGAACAACTGCTGCTGGCCAA
>JANMCS010000470.1:0-9960 GCA_031361405.1 Betaproteobacteria bacterium | reverse complement strand
GGTGGATGCATGACGGTGCGTCGGGCGCGAGGCTGAAGCCTCGCCTACAGCATTTCCGTAGGGCGGTTACGCCAATCGCTTCTGCAATTCCGGCGGCGTCGAAAACGTCTTGCGGAATTCGTCGCTGGACGCGGCCAGCTTCACGCCTGCCCGCTTGATCGCGCCGTTGTCCACCTTCGCCAGCGGGGTGTACTGCGGATGGTGGTGCGCGAGGTATGGATCGTTGCGCGCGGCGTTGTAGCACATCAACACCGTCCAGCGTCGGCTTGGCGAACGGTTCTGGTCCGAGCGATGGAGCACATTGCAATGAAAGAAGAGGCCGTCGCCCGGCGCCATCTCGGCATGGACCACCGGCAGGCGCTTCAGGACTTCGTCCACGCGCCGCGTATCGGCCCCCACCTGCTCGCCCGCCAGTACGCCATGCTCGATGCGCCCGCACCGGTGTGAGCCCGGCACCACCTGCAGGCAGCCGTTTTCACGCGTCGAGGGATCGAGCGCAACCATCACGCTGGCCATCAGCGGGAACACGCAGCCGTTGTGATACCAGTAGCCGTAGTCCTGGTGCCATTCCCACGCGCCGCCCACCTGCGGCTCCTTCGCCGTCAGCTTCGAGTGGTAGTGGTAGACCTCGCCGCCCAGCATGGCTTCCATCGTGTCGACCACGCGTTCGCTGCGCGCCGCCAGGCCGTACACGCTGTCGCCCGGATGATTCCACGTGGCCATCCGCGTGGCCATGCCCGCGGTGTCCTTGCGATCGTAGAGGCTCTGCTGCAACGCCGAATCGGTCTCGATCGCCGCGCGCATCAGCGCAATCTCCTCGGCATCGAACAATCCGGGCACCAGTACATAGCCGTCGCGCAGGTACGCTTCCATCTGCACCGGCGTGAATATCGAGCCACCCATCCGCTGCCTCCACGGTGTGTAAGATTGCGTTGCTGGACACGCTTGATGCCAATCATAACCCGCACCGCCACCCGCTATGTCACGCCGCTGCGCGAGGGCGGCTCGCTGCCCGCCATCGTCGAGGCCGATGACGACGGACTGTACGTGCTCAAGTTCCGCGGCGCGGGCCAGGGCGCCAACGCGCTCGTTGCCGAACTGGTCGCCGGCGAAATTGCGCGGGCGCTGGGCCTCGCGGTACCCGACCTGGTGCTGATGGACCTGCACCCCGACCTGGCCCGCAGCGAGCCCGATCCGGAGATCCAGGCATTGATCCGTGCCAGCGCAGGGCTCAACCTGGCGCTTGATTTCCTGCCCGGGGCCACGACGTTTGATCCCGTGGCCGACCATCCCGATCCTGTCGTCGCGTCGTCCATCGTGTGGTTCGACGCGCTTTGTTCCAATGTCGACCGCACGGCGCGCAACACCAACATGCTGATGTGGCATCGGCGGCTGTGGCTGATCGATCACGGCGCGGCACTCTATTTTCACCACGCGGGCGGCGACTATGCATCGCGCGCGCGCGATCCGTTCGAGCGCATCCGCGAGCACGTGCTGCTGCCGTTGGCCAGTGCCCTCGCCACCGTGGACGCGCCGCTGGCCGCGCGCCTCACGCCGGACGTGGTGCAGGGCATCCTTGCCATCGTGCCCGATGCATGGCTCGACGGCGATGCGGCGCAACCCTCACCGTCTGCACGACGCGCCGCCTACGCGCAATACCTGCAGGCGCGCCTGGTGAGGCCGCGAACCTTTGTCGAGGAGGCACTGCGTGCGCGAACCCAGCACCTATGACTACGCGGTGATCCGCGTGGTGCCGCGCGTCGAACGCGAGGAATTCATCAACGTCGGCGTGGTGGTGTCCTGCCCCGAGCGCCAGTTTCTCGAAGCGCGCATCGAACTCGACGCGACGCGCATCGCTGCGCTCGATCCCACGCTGGACCTTGACGGTGTCCGCGCGCACCTCGCCACGATTCCGCTGATCTGCGCCGGCGGCGAAGGCGCCGGCCCCATCGGGCGCCTGTCGCCGCGCGAACGCTTTCGCTGGCTGACCGCGCCGCGCAGCGCGGTGATCCAGTTCTCGCCGGCGCATACCGGGCGCTGCGATCATCCCGCTGCGCTGCTCGAACGCCTGCTGGCCACGATGGTGCGCGTGCCGCGCCCCCCTGCCTGACGTCAACCTCTATGCTCGAAACGTTCATTCTGCTTGCGCTCGCCGCAGGCGCCTGGTTCCTCTGGGACAGCCTCAAGGCGCGCGAAGCCGCCAACGGTGCCATTCGCTCGACGTGCCAGCAACATGGGCTGCTGTTTCTCGACGATACGGTGGGTCTGGCAAGCCTGAAGCCGGCGCGCGACGAGCACGGCCACGCCGTCCTGCGCCGCGTCTATCGATTCGAATACAGCGAGACCGGCCACAACCGGCAAGCCGGTTCGATCACGCTGCTGGGTGCGCGCGTCCTCGCCGTGACGGTGGCAGTGCCCGTTCCCACCGGCGTGGCGCGGCCCACGCTGCATTGACCGACTGGCACTCGCGTAGGTCTAGCGGATGCCCTTCAGCCAGCCACGCGAAGGAGATACGATGAACGATCGCCGTCAGGCAACCTCCCGATGGTTCCCGCTGTTGCCAAGCATCATGATGCTTGCGGGCTGCGCCACCGTACCTGCGGTATCCCGCGCCGATCTCGAACAGCAGGTGGCCACGCGCGAGCGTGCATTTGCGCAGACGATGGCGGAGCGCAATTTCGCCGCGTTTCCCGATTTCGTTTCCGCGGAGGCGATATTTTTCACCGGTCCGACGCCATTGCGCGGTCGCGAGCAGGTAACGGCCGGATGGAAACGCTTCTACGATCGCCCGGTCGCGCCGTTTTCCTGGCTGCCGGACAAGGTCGAGGTGCTCGACTCCGGCACGCTTGCCATCAGCTCGGGCCCGGTGCGCGATCTGGGCGGCAAATTGATCGCCACGTTCACATCGATCTGGCGCCTGGAAGTGCCCGGCGTGTGGCGCGTGATCTTCGACAAGGGCAATGCCGAATGCGATTGTGCTACCACGGCCGGCAAAGCTCCGTAGGCGAGGCTTCAGCGTCGCGGAATCGCCGCATCGAACCTGCGAGGCTGAAGCCTCGCCTACAGGATCGCGTACAGGGTCGCCTGCGCGGATACTCGCTACCCGCTCAGAGGCCCCAGCGCAATGCCAGCGGCTGCACGTCGCGCGCGAGTTCGAGCAGCCCGGCCCTGGTGGCGGGATGCAGCGCCTCCAGCGGGTGGCGCACGGCGTCGCTCTTGATGACACCGCCTTCCATCATCACCGACTTGGTGGCGCGCAATCCGCATTGGCGGTTCTCGAAGTTGATCAGCGGCAGGATTTGCGCGTACCTGGCCGCGGCTTCCTTGCGCCGTCCGGCGAGATGGTCGATGACCACCGGCCGGATCAGGTCCGGCAGCAGCGCACTGGCCATCGTGCCGGAGGCGCCCGCATCGAGATCCGCCATCAGCGTGATCGACTCCTCGCCGTCGAACGGGCCGTCGATCAGGTCGCCACCGGCGCTGATCAGGCTGCGCAGCTTCGCCGCCGTGCCGGGCATCTCGATCTTGAAGTAGCGCACCAGCGGCACTTCCTGCGCCAGCCGCACCAGGAACGGCACCGACAGCGCGACGCCGGACAGCGGCGCATCCTGCACCATCAGCGGCAGTCCCGACATTTCCGCCACGTGCGCGAAGTGCGCGAGCATCCCGGCCTCGTCGGCCTTCAGTCCGGTCCCGTGGTAAGGCGGCATCAGCATCAGCATCCGCGCACCGGCTTTGGCGGCAGCAAGTCCGCGTTCGCCGGCAACGCGCGTACTGAAATGGCTGCAGGTGACGATCACGGGCACGCGGCCCGCGACATGGGCCAGCGACAACTCAAGCAGCGTCGTGCGTTCCGCGTCGGTCAGCAGGAACTGTTCCGAATAATTGGCGAGGATGCAGATGCCGTCGACCCCCTGGTCGATCATGCAGTCGAGCACGCGCCGCATGCCGGGCAGGTCGAGATCGCCGCCTGCCGTGAACGGTGTGGGCGCAATGGGGTACATGCCGGTCCAGCGCGCGGATGTCTGGGTGCTCATGCCGGAAGGCTACACGAAGCGGCGAGGCGTTGGGACCCGGCGCGCCGGTTCAGGTGCGCGCCGGTCGATGCCCGGACGTCAATAATCCTGCGTGACCACGCCGGTCAGCGCCGTGGCCGGACCGATGACATAGATGGTCGACGTCTGCGGCGAGGTGAGGATGACATTGGGCAGCGTCAGCACGGTGGCGCCGGAGGCGGTATCCGTGAAGGTGAACGTGTACGTGCCCGCGGCCAGGATGTTGTAGCCCGACGCGG
Organism: Betaproteobacteria bacterium; assembly: GCA_031361405.1. Classification (GTDB taxonomy): domain Bacteria; phylum Pseudomonadota; class Gammaproteobacteria; order Burkholderiales; family Casimicrobiaceae; genus VBCG01. The sequence goes on along the minus strand of JANMCS010000470.1, from coordinate 5,666 downwards.
TCGGCGCCGGCAATCCCGTGACCATCGGCGTCGTGGACGCGCTTGAGGTCACGGTGATCGGGCCGGCATTGGGCGACGCATTCACGATCCGCACGTTCACGGCCCCGTTGGGCGCGGGCAGGTTGCGATCGGCCAGGTAAACCGCCTGCGGCGCGCTCGGGAATCCGGTGATGAAAACGGTCTGGTCGGTGCCGGGCGCGAGCGTGGCAGTGACCGCCGCCAGCGTCGGTGTGAGCGTGCCCGTGCCCACGAAGCTCAGCACCTGCGCGGCGGCCTGCGGCACCGCGTTGTAGCCGCCGGTGGCGCTGTACGCCACGTTGGTGATGATCGGTACGCCACTTTGCAGCAGATCGATCGACCCGGTGTCCGGCGCCGCATGCACCGTCTTCACGCGTGCCAGCAGGTTGTTCTGCGGAGCCGCCGTACCCTTGCTCTGCAACATCGCCGCATTGACAAGCAGGCTGCTGCCGGCGGAGTACGTCACGAAGAAGAGTGCATTGTTGCCGGTGATGGTGACCGGACCCGAGTCGTAGATGACGGTCTTGGTGGATCTCAACGTCGCCTTGATCTGGTACGTGCCGGGCGAAAACGACACGTTGTTGGTCGTGCCGTTGTAGTTCAGGCCGAAATACGTCGGGGCAATGTTGGTGATGTCGAAGCCGGGCGGCCCCGTGTAGATGTCGACCGAGGCGGCGTTTGACGCCGCATTGAAGGCGCTGATCAGGACACTGCCATTGGTCGGGACGCTCGCCACTTCCTGCAGCAGATTGATGACGGGCTGATTGGGCGTGCCGGTGATCGTGAATGTGTAGGGCTGGTCGCCGGCCAACGGGAAGCTGCCTTGCGCCAGCAAGGTCGTGGTGCCCGCAATGTTGACCGTGGCCTGCTGGACGGCATTTTCAAGGCTCAGATAAGCCGTGGCCGATTGGAACGCCACCCCGCTGTACATCGGCGCCCCGTTGATCAGCACATCCACGGCCGGTATTCCCGGCAGCAGATTCAACACGCGCACCTGCGCCGGATGCGGTGGAAAATAATTGATGCTGGTGACTTTGCAGCTGCCCACGGTGAGGGCGAGCAGAAGCGGCAGGAACAATGACCAGAAGCGGCGCATGGGGAGATAAGGGACGAATCGGGGAGGAGCGCGGATTATGCCACGCGCTTCCCCGCTGTCGGGCGCCGTCGGCCACGGCGGCGCCCGGCCAGCTTCGAAAACGTTGGCCGGCCCTAGTGCGCCGCGCGCTCGGCGGACGGGCCGAGCGTCGTGCGTGCGGATGCCGGTGCATGGATCGGCGCGTGATTGGCATGGGACAACGTGGAATCCAGGCGCTGCACATCGCCGGCCAGTACCGCGCCTTCGGCCACGATCAGCGAGCCGTAGCGCACGACGCCGGAGACGCGGCCGGTGCCATGGATGGTCAGCCGCGTGCGCGCAGTCAATTCGCCGGTGAACTCGCCATGGATGTCGGCGACATCGATGCGGGCGATGCCCGACAACGTGCCGGGCTGCGCGATCTCCATTGCCGTGCTATCGACCGTCGCTTCGACGTGGCCCTCGATCACCAGCAGTTCGCAATTGGTGACCGCGACGCCTTCGAGCTTGATGTTGGGGCCGACAAAGAGCTTGCTGACCGCGGCCGCAGCCGGCGCGTTGACGCGCTCCGTGAGCACAGGCGCCGGCGTTTCCACCGCGACGGTTGAAGAGGCCGCCAGGTCAGGCGCAGCGCGCGAATCGGCCGCCTTGCCCGTGGCCAGCGGCGGGTCGTAAATGGCAGGCCGCAGGCCTCCTTTGCCGACGTCCTTGGGATCGGGAGCAGCGTCGCGGCGATTGAAGTTGAGCATGGTGAGGTCTCCTGGCAGTACGTGGGCGAAGGCCCGGTCGCATTGACGCGCCCGGTCTGGTGAAGTGATATGACATTGTCATTGTTTACCGGTATGGGACAATTTGCAATCGCATTCCACGCTCGGCGCGCGGGTGTGAACCTGAAGGCAGGCGCGACCGCTCATCCGCACGGCCGATGCGCATGCCGTGTGACATGCTGTAGCCTTGTTCGTTCGTGCCACGCAACCCTTATGCGAACCCTTTCCTTCCTGCTGATGCTGCTCCTGCTGGTCGTCGGTTGCTCGGCGCCCCAAGAACCGGTGCCGCTCACGGCCAAGGAGGATGTGACCTCGGCACCCGTCGTGCGCCAGGCCCTTCCGGCCACCCCCACCCCCGCTGCGCCGCCCGCACCGCCGGCCGCGGCCCCGCCGGCCACCCCCGGTGCCCTGGCCTCGGTCACGCTGCCTGCCGGTGCGCAGTACGTGTGCGTGGCCGATCGTGACGGCACGCGCCAGCAGACCACGATCGAATTCGTGCCCAAGGTGGCCGACCTCTGCAAGCGTCACCCGGAAATGGGGCCCTGCCAGTACGAGCGCAACCTGTGCCGGCGCAGTGGCGGGCGCGTTTTCGCCGCCAACGGCGTTGAAATCACGATGCAAACCGAAGCGGAATACGACAAGAAGGTGATGCGCGTCCGGTTCCAGGCCAATTAGTGACGCGTGCTTCCGACGCCGCGCTGGCGGTCCTGCGCACCACGTTCGGCTATCCGGCATTCCGCGGTCCGCAGGCGGACATCATCGACCACATCGTCGGCGGCGGCGATGCGCTGGCGCTGATGCCCACCGGCGGCGGCAAGTCGCTGTGCTACCAGATTCCGTCGCTGGTGCGTCCCGGCACCGGCGTCGTCGTGTCGCCGCTGATCGCGCTGATGCAGGACCAGGTGGTGGCGTTGAAACAGGTGGGCGTGCGCGCCGCGTTTCTCAATTCCACGCTCGACGCCGCCACCGCACGCGCTGTGGAAACGGCATTGGTGCGCGGCGACCTCGACCTCGTCTACGTCGCGCCCGAACGGATCGCCACGTCGCGCTGCCTCGACCTGCTCGATCGCACGAAGATCGCGCTCTTTGCCATCGACGAGGCCCATTGCGTATCGCAATGGGGCCACGATTTCCGGCCGGACTACCTCGGCCTGTCGGTGCTGCACGAACGCTATCCCCACATCCCGCGCATTGCACTCACGGCCACGGCCGATCCACAAACGCGCGCGGAGATCGTCGAGCGCCTGGCCTTGGGCAACGCCCGCATCTTCATCGCGAGCTTCGACCGCCCCAACATCCGTTACACGATCACCGACAAGGCCGATCCGCGCGCGCAGTTGCAGCGCTTCATCAAGGACGAACATCCTGGCGAGGCCGGCATCGTCTACTGCCTGTCACGCAAGAAAGTGGACGAGACTGCCACGTGGCTGCAGGCGCACGGCGTGCGCGCGCTGCCGTATCACGCGGGCATGGACGCGGCCACGCGCGCCGACCACCAGGCCCGCTTCGCGCGCGAGGACGGCATCGTCGTCGTGGCCACGATCGCGTTCGGCATGGGCATCGACAAGCCGGACGTGCGCTTCGTTGCGCATCTCGACCTCCCGAAGAGCGTCGAAGGCTATTACCAGGAGACCGGCCGCGCCGGTCGCGACGGCGCGCCTGCCGACGCGTGGATGACCTACGGGCTGGCCGACGTCGTGCAGCAAAAGCGCCTGATCGACCAATCCGAGGCCGGCGTCGATTTCAAACGTGTGGCCTCGGCCAAGCTCGACGCGTTGCTCGGCCTGTGCGAAACCGCAGGCTGCCGCCGTGTGCGTCTGCTCGACTACTTCGACGAAACGAGCGGGCCCTGCGGCAATTGCGACAACTGTCTTGCCCCGCCCGACACCTTCGATGCCACCGCCGTCGCCCGGAAAGCGCTGTCCACGATCTACCGCACCGGCCAGCGCTTCGGCGCGCAGCATCTCACCGATGTCCTGCGCGGCGTGTCCAGCGAGCGGGTGCAGCGCTGGGACCACCACCAGTTGTCGGTCTTCGGCATCGGCGCCGACACCGATGAGGCCACGTGGCGCATCGTGTTCCGGCAACTCGTTGCCATGGGGTTCGCCTATGTGGATCACGAGGCGCACGGCGGGCTCAAGCTCGCCCCGGCGGCGCGCCCGGTGCTGCGCGGGGAAACGACGGTAGCGATGCGCCGCACCGTGGCACGACCGGGCCGCGCGCGGCGGGCGGCGTCCACGCCATCCGCCGCAGGCACCGACGGGCCGTTGCTCGACCGCCTGAAGGCGTGGCGCCTCACCGAGGCGCGCACCCAGGGCGTACCCGCCTACGTGATCCTGCACGACCGCACGCTGACGGAAATTGCGCGCCAGCGCCCGCGCGATGTCGACGCTCTCGCCGGCATCAGCGGCATCGGTGCACGCAAGCTCGAGCGCTATGGTGCCGCGCTGATTGAAATTACTGGCGATTAGGTCAATCGCGACACCGGAGTGGCGTTGCGATGGTCTCTGCCGTTGCGCATTTAACTGCATGGCGCTGCAAAACTAGCGGGTTGGCGCTGGAACTTCACCTGCATGGCGCTGCAAATTTACCTGCATGGCGCTGCACCTTCACTTGGATGGCGCTGCAAATTTACCTGCATGGCGCTGCAACTTCACTTGGATGGCGCTTCAAATTTACCTGTAGGCGAGGCTTCGGCCTCGCGTGCACGCGAGGCAGAAGCCTCGCCAACGGAAAAATAGGCGTCATTCGCCAAAACCAGAGACGCGTGATATCGCAGGTGATCCTCGACGAACGAGGCAATGAAGAAGTAACTGTGGTCGTAGTCCTCATGCAGCCGCAACTCCAGTGGCACGCCGGCTTCGCGACACGCGGCCTCCAGCAAGTCGGGGCGCAATTGCGACGCCAGGAACGGGTCGGCCGCGCCCTGATCGACCAGCAGTGCGGGCCCGCGCCAGCCCTGGTCGGCGATCAACGCCGTGGCGTCGTCATCGCGCCACCGCGCCGGATCGGCGCCGAGATAGCCGGTGAGCGCCTTCACGCCCCACGGGCAGCGCATCGCCGACGCAATGGGCGCAAACGCGCTGATCGAGCGAAAGCGCTCGGGATAGCGCAGGCCCAGCGTCAATGCGCCGTGCCCGCCCATCGAATGGCCGAAGATGCCCACGCGCGCGGGATCGATCGGAAACGATCCTGCCACCAGCGACGGCAATTCGGTGCTGACGTATGAGCGCATCCGGTAATGCGCCGACCATGGTGCCTGCGTCGCATCGAGATAGAAGCCGGCCCCAAGACCGAAGTCGTAGCTGTCGCGATCACCCGGCAGCGTGATGCCGCGTGGACTGGTGTCGGGCACGACCAACGCCATGCCCAGTTCCGCCGCCACGCGCTGCGCGCCGGCCTTCGCAATGAAATTTTCCTCGGTGCACGTGAGGCCGGACAGCCAATACAGCGCCGGCACGCGCTGCGTCTGCGCGGCCGACGGCAGGAACACCGCAAAGCGCATCGTGCAAGCGGTCTCGCGCGCCGCATGGCGATACACGCCCTGCACGCCGTCGAACACACGGACCTCCGAGACAACCTCGAGCGTCATCGCGGGCTCCGTGCGCGCGGCGTCATCAGTAGGTGACGACGGCGCGAATCGACGTGCCGGCGTGCATCAGGTCGAAGCCCTCGTTGATGCGCTCGAGCGGAAGCACATGCGTGATGAGGTCGTCGATGTTGATCTTGCCGTCCATGTACCAGTCGACGATTTTTGGCACGTCGGTCCGGCCGCGCGCGCCACCGAAAGCACTGCCCTTCCACAC
>JANMCS010000447.1:0-8616 GCA_031361405.1 Betaproteobacteria bacterium | reverse complement strand
CGGGGCGATCGTCGTCTCCGCGCTGCTCACCGGATGGGGCTACGGTTTCCTTGCCTTTCTCGCGTGGCTCGTCACCGGCTTCATACTGCAGTTCTTCCGCGATCCGCCGCGCGTGATCGTCGATACGCCCAATGTCGTGCTGTTGCCGGCGGATGGTCGTGTCGTCAAGTTCGAGAAAGTGCGCGACCCCTATCTTGCTCGCGATGCGCTCAAGATCAGCGTGTTCATGAACGTGTTCAACGTGCATTCGAACCGCAGTCCGGTCGACGGCGAGGTTGTCAACCGCTGGTATCACGCCGGCAGTTTCCTGAACGCCGCGCTGGACAAGGCGTCGGAGGAAAATGAACGCAATGCACTGCAGCTCCGCACGGCGTCGGGACAGGACGTCACCTGCGTGCAGATCGCGGGCCTTGTTGCGCGGCGGATCCTGTGCTACGTCGAACCCGGTGCCAGAGTCACGCGTGGGCAGCGCTACGGCTTCATCCGCTTCGGGTCACGCGTTGACGTATACCTCGATCCTGCCTCGAAGCCGCGCGTGAGCGTGGGCGACGTGGTGGCCGCCACCACCACCATCCTTGCCGAATTGCCGTAGCGGGCTGCCCCGATGCAAGACTACGATACCGAGCGCGCGGTTCTCAAGAACCGCATCCGTCGCCGCGGCATCTACCTGCTGCCCAACCTGTTCACGCTTGCCGCATTGTTCGCCGGGTTCTACGCGATCGTGCAGGCGATGAATCTCAATTTCGACCTCGCCTCGATCGCGATCTTCGTGGCGATGGTGCTGGACAGCCTCGACGGGCGCGTCGCGCGCCTGACCAAGACGCAGAGTGCGTTCGGTGCCGAGTTCGACAGCCTGTCCGACATGGTGTCCTTCGGCGCCGCGCCCGCGCTGGTGATGTACGAGTGGGTGCTGCGCGACATGGGCAAGTGGGGCTGGGTTGCGGCATTCCTCTATTGCGCTTGCGCCGCGCTGCGGCTGGCGCGATTCAACACGATGCTGGACGTCGCCGACAAGCGCTGGTTCACCGGCATCCCCAGTCCCGCCGCGGCTGCGCTGGTGGCGGGCTTCGTGTGGATCGTCGACGACTACGCATTCGACCCGGAGTCGATCCGCTGGTATGCGTTGTTCGTCACCGTGTTCGCGGGCCTCACGATGGTCAGCAGCCTCAAGTACTGGAGTTTCAAGACCATCAACCTGCGCAAGAGCGTGCCGTTTGTCGTGATCCTGCTGTCCGTCGCGGTGGTCGTGCTGCTGTCGCTCTATCCGCCACTGGTGCTGTTCGCGGGCTTCGTCGCGTACGCGCTCTCGGGCTATGGGCTTGCCGCATGGCAGCTGGTCCGCCGGGGACGCCCCGGCGCCACGCGCAGATGATCCCGGCCGTGGCGCAGCCCGCGCGCATCGCGGTGCTGGTGCCCTGTTACAACGAAGCCCTGACCGTGGCCACGGTGGTCGCGCAGTTCCGCGCAGCGCTGCCGGATTGCGTCGTCTATGTCTACGACAACCGCTCGAGCGACGGCACCGGCGATATCGCGCGCGCGGCGGGGGCCGTGGTCCGCCGGGAGGCGCGTCCCGGCAAGGGCGGCGTCATGCGGCGGATGTTTGCGGAAATCGACGCCGACATCTACATCGTCACCGATGGCGACGCGACCTACGATGCCGCGCGTGCCCCGGAAATGGTGGAGCGGCTGCAACGCGACGATCTCGACGTGGTCACCGGCATCCGCGACCACGAGAACCGCGACAGCGCCTACCGCCGCGGCCATCAGTTCGGCAATCGCGCCTTCAACTGGCTCTTGGGTATGCTGTTCGGCGAGCGGCCCACCGACATGTTCTCGGGTTATCGCGTGATGTCGCGTCGCTTCGTCAAGTCGTTTCCGGCCGAGGCCCGCGGTTTCGAGATCGAGACCGAGCTGACCGTGCATGCGCTGGATCTGCGCGTTCCGGTGGCCGAGGTGCGCACCCAGTACTTCGAGCGTCCGGAAGGATCGACCAGCAAGCTATCCACCTATCGCGACGGCCTGCGCATCCTGGCGACGATGGGCAAGCTCTTCCGCGACGTGCGGCCGCTGCCGTTCTTCGGCACGCTGGCCGTGTTGCTGGCCTGCGCGGGATTGTTCTTCGGTGCCGAAGTTGTTGTTGAATACTGGCGCACGGGCCTGGTGCCGCGGCTGCCGACCGCCGTGCTGGCCACCGGCCTGATGCTGGTCGCGTCGTTGTCGCTGGCGTGCGGGTTGATCCTGGACAGCGTCGCGCGCGGCCGGCGCGAGGCCAAGCGCCTCGCGTATCTCGCGGCGTCGGATCGGCGGCAACGAATGGACCTTTCCTAGCGGCCATGTTTCACGGCGTCCTGGGCCCCCGGGTCCCCATGCTGCGCGATCTTGGCACGCCCCTTGATTCATCCGGAGCCGACGATGAAGCTGAACATGGGTTGTGGCTACAACAAGCTTGCGGGGTACGTCAACGTCGATTCCTCGGGGGCGTGCGCGCCGGACGTGATCTGTGACCTGGAGACGTTTCCGTGGCCATGGCCGGATAGCTCCGTCGAGGCGGTCCGGTTCAACCACTGCCTGGAGCATCTGGGAGAATCGTCGCGGGTGTTCCTCAGCATGATCAAGGAACTCTTCCGGGTCTGCCGGCATGGCGCGGAAGTGGAAATCAATGTTCCGCACCCTCGTCACGACAACTTCATCAATGACCCCACCCATGTCCGGGCCATCACCCCCGACATGCTGATGCTCTTTGATCGGCAGAAGAATGACGCGTGGCAACGGGACGGCGTGGCGAACACGCCGCTGGCGCACTACCTGCAGGTGGATTTTGCCCTGGCCCGTGTGCAGCTTACGCTGACCGAACCGTACCTCACGCAGTTCAGGGAAAAACAACTCGACGAGGCGTCGCTGCAGCGTCTCGTACGCCATCAGAACAACGTGGTTTCCGAGTACCGCATGGTGATGAACGCGCGGAAGCCCGATTGATTCGCTAGGGCCACTCGTAGTCGCGCACGCGATAGAGCCGGCACAATTCCAGTTTCGCGGTCAGCATCTTCGTGGTGATCTCGGTGCAGCTTGGCTGGTCGCGCCACAGACGATGCGCAATCAGCGACGCTGAACCGGAACCCGCAGGCACCGTCAGCTGGTAGAGCGGCCCTTGATGGCGCGCGATCGTTTCGTTCACCAGGTCCGCCAACTTCGTCGTTCGCCATGGCTCGTTGACGTTGTTGGCCACGCCCAGGTGCCTGGCATCGCGCGGGAATGACGGCAGCACGAAACTGACCGGGCTTTCGGTCGTGATCAGCACCAGCGCATTCGGCTCCACGCGGGGCATCTCGACCTCGAACCAGCGCTCGCCGAAATCGATGCGCCACCAGTCCGACGGCTTCGTGGTGACGATGACCAGCACCGTGACAACGATGGCGATACCCGGTGCGTAGCCCGGCCGCAGCAAGCGCCACAGGAAGGTGACGATGAGCGCGCCGGTGAGCGCGTCCAGCGCCAGCGCGTAGCGATAGACCGAATGCTGCGCCGTCCAAAGCAGGAATGATGTCAGGAAGAAGGCGCTGACCAGCCGCCAGGCTGCGCTGACGCCTGCATGGACGACCGGCGCGGGACGACCGCTGAATCGATGGGACCACCATGCCGCCGCGGCCAGCACGGCCAATGCATAGGCGGTCGCCATGCGCGGGTCGCGATAGGGCACCTCGGCGACAAAGAACGGTTCGGGTGCCAAGAGACGAAATGGGAACAGCAGCCAGTCACCCAGGTTGTGCGGCCCGTACCGGCGCGACAGCACCTCGTATTCTCCCCACCACGGTGATTTGATCCACTGGTTGCCATACGGAAAGATCGGACTGTCGAAGTGCGTCCACAGCGCCCACGCCCAGGGGCCGAGCGTGATCGCGACGCCGGCCAGCACGCCAAGCCCGAACACGAACGCCTCGCCGACGTGCCGCGGCAGCGAACGCCGGTCGAAAGGGCCGCGGAACAGCAGCGCAATGCACAGGCCGACAGCGAACGTGGCCGCGGTCAACTTCGCGCCGGAGGCGAGACCGATGAGCAGGCCCGCGATGACGAGTGTGCGTCGAGGCAGTGCGGTCGCCGGTGTTCGCGCCAGCGCGCGCGCGACCAGCCACAGGGCAGGCATGGTCAGCGCGACCAGCGGCCACTCGTTCATCGTGGTGCCGAGCACGCCGATGCCGATCGCCGACGTGACGCCGATGGCGAATGCGCAGGTGATGGCGATCCAGCGTTCCCGAGTGGGCAGGTCGGCGAACAGCACGGCCAGCAACTTGAACAGGAAGAACGCGGCGATGCCGGTTGGTACGGCCATGACCGCGGCAACGACCTCGGGTGGCCACGCCGCGGCGACCATGAAGTAGAACGGCAGATCCAGCACGGCGTTGTGATACGTCTGCAATTGGCCCGCCGCCACGTCCCACGTGAAGTTGCGGCCGGTGAACCAGCCCCAAGGGTTGTAGTAGTGGTAGTTCTGCAGGTCCCAGTTGGCGTCCTGGCGCAGCCGCAGCGATGCTCCGATCGCGCCGGCAATGCAAACGGTGAACAGCAGCGCGTCGACCAGCCGGTCGCGCAGCCGAACCGGGGCCGCAACGGCCAGAGCGGGGGTGGGAGCGGGAAGGGAGGCCAACGCGTGGAAGTGGCAGGACGGCGCCGACGGTTGCGTCGGACGCGCCAGCGGCAGGATTGTTGTGAAAAGGCGCCCGATTATGCCATCGCGGCGGCGCCCTCAGCCACGGCCCTTGCGGCGGTGCGCAAACTCGGCTAATGTCTCCGGTATGAGCAGCTTCACCACCACCGCCCCCAGCGCCCGGAACCTTCGTTCCGCCTTCGCGCTCATTCCGGGCGGACTGCTGCTGCTGCGCCCCGCGCGCACATAAAACCCCCTCCCAATTCGAGTTGTGCCCACGTCGTCCGAAGTCTGGATGCCGTCAACCATTGTCCATTCCGGCCGACCAGGGCCGGCCAAGGGAACCTGCGATGAAGATCGATCCTGCCGTGAAGTACCAGCCGTTTGCCCCCATCCACTTGCCCGACCGCACATGGCCGTCGCAGGTGATCACCCGCCCGCCGGTGTGGTGCAGCGTGGACCTGCGCGACGGCAATCAGGCATTGATCGAGCCGATGGACGCCGAGCGCAAGCTCCGCATGTTCCGGCTGCTGGTCAAGATGGGCTATAAGGAAATCGAGATCGGTTTTCCGGCGGCATCGCAGACCGACTTCGATTTCGTGCGCAAGCTGATCGACGAGAACCTGATCCCCGACGACGTCAACGTGCAGGTATTGACGCAGGCGCGGGCGCCGCTGATCGAGCGCAGCTTCGAGGCGCTGCAAGGTGCCAGGCGCGCCATCATGCACCTCTACAACTCGACGTCGACCACGCAGCGCCGCGTGGTATTCGGGCTCGATCGCGCGGGCGTGCGGCAAATCGCGGTGGATGCCGCCGAAGTGGTGCGCGCCTGCGCGACGAAGCAGGCGGACACCGAATGGACGTACCAGTATTCACCGGAAAGCTTCACCGGCACCGAGCTCGACTTCGCCGTCGAGATCTGTGATGCCGTGCTCGATGTCTGGCAGCCCACGCCCACACGCAAGGCGATCATCAATCTTCCCGCCACGGTGGAAATGGCCACGCCCAACGTATTCGCGGACCAGATCGAGTGGATGGGACGCCATCTCGCACGACGGGACAGCATCGTGCTGTCGGTGCATCCGCACAACGATCGTGGCGCCGGCGTGGCTGCCGCCGAACTCGCCGTGATGGCGGGCGCGGATCGTGTCGAGGGCTGCCTCTTCGGCAACGGCGAGCGCACCGGCAACGTGTGCCTCGTCACGCTCGGGCTCAACCTGCATACGCAGGGCATCGATCCGGGCATCGACTTTTCCGACATCGGCGAAATCATCCGCACGGTCGAGCATTGCAACCAGTTGCCGGTGCATCCGCGGCATCCGTACGGCGGCGAGCTGGTCTTCACCGCGTTCTCCGGCTCGCACCAGGATGCGATCAAGAAGGGCCTGGCGGCGCGCGTGCAGGACGTGGCCCGGGGCAATCCCATTTGGGACGTACCGTATCTGCCCATTGATCCGGCCGATCTCGGTCGTTCCTACGAGGCGGTGATCCGCGTCAACAGCCAGTCGGGCAAGGGCGGCATCGCCTATCTGCTTGAGCGCGATTACGGGCTGGCGCTGCCGCGTCTTCTGCAGATCGAATTCAGCCACGTGATCCAGGGCATCACCGACACCACGGGCAAGGAGCTGTCCCCGGCGGAAATCCATGCGGCCTTCGAGCGCGAATACCTCGCGGCCCTCGCGCCGCTGGTCTTTGTCGGCCATCGCGCGCAGCACAGTGGCACCGACGGCACCGTCGAGCATCTCACCGCGCATCTCAAGATCGATGGCGTGGAGACGGTGCTGCACGGCGCCGGCAACGGCCCTGTCGACGCCTTCGTGGCGGCGGTGCGAGCGGGCCTCGACTTGCCGATCCACGTCATGAATTACCACGAGCATGCCATCGGCGCCGGCGAAGATGCGACCGCGGTGGCCTACGTGCAGCTGCGCGTCGGTTCCGAGCGCACCGTGTACGGCGTGGGCCGCGATGCCAACATCGTCACGGCCACGCTGCGCGCGCTGGTCAGCGCGATCAATCGCGCGGCGCGCGACGGGGCGCTGACGCTGGTGCCGGCGAAGGGGGTTGCCGTCGCCTGAGCGCGCGTCAGACTGGACGCGCTTGCGCGGCGATCGTCGAAGTCGCTGCAGCATGCGTGCGGTGCGTACGTCGACGCACCCGTGGCGAGCTCGGTCAATGCCCGCCCATGACGCCTCGTGGCGTGCGCCGGTGCGGTAAAATGCGCAGGTGAAGGCAGTCCTCACGTTTTCATTGCCGCCGGCGGCCGAGGCCGATCTTGCGCGGTGCCGCCGTCCATTGTCCGTAACGAGGTTGCCATGAGCACGTCCCCCTTCGGTCCCGGTGTCGAGATCACCGGCCGTATCACGCCCGAATTTGCACAGATCCTCACGCCCGAGGCGGTCGCGTTCGCGGTGAAGTTGCAGCGCGCTTTCGGGGTCCGGCGTGCGGAGCTGCTGCAGTTGCGCGCCAGGCGGCAGGCCGAATTCGATGCCGGCAAGCTGCCGGACTTCCTGGCGGAGACCGTGGCCGTGCGTGAAGGCGACTGGTCGTGCGCGCCGGTGGGCGCCGACATCGAGGACCGGCGCGTGGAAATCACGGGCCCGGTCGATCGCAAGATGATCATCAATGCGTTGAACTCCGGCGCGCAGGTGTTCATGGCCGACTTCGAGGATGCCAACACGCCGCGCTGGGACAACAACATCGACGGGCATATCAACCTGCGCGATGCCATCCGCCGGCGCATCGACTACGTCACACCGGAGGGCAAGGCCTACAAGCTGAAGGACAAGCTCGCCACGCTGTTCGTGCGGCCGCGCGGCTGGCACCTGCCGGAAAAACACGTCACGGTGGATGGCGCGCCGATCTCGGGTGGCATCTTCGATTTCGCGCTGTATTTCTTCCACAACGCGAAGGAACTCACCGCGCGCGGCAGTGGGCCGTATTTCTACCTGCCGAAACTAGAGAGCCACCTCGAGGCAAGGCTGTGGAACGACATCTTCGTGATGGCGCAGGATGAACTGGGCGTGCCCCGCGGCACGATCAAAGCCACGGTGCTGATCGAGACGATTGTCGCCGCCTATGAAATGGACGAGATCCTGTTCGAGTTGCGCGAGCACTCGGCCGGCCTCAATTGCGGCCGCTGGGATTACATCTTTTCGTGCATCAAGAAATTCCGCAACAACAAGGATTTCTGCCTCGCCGATCGGGCGCTGGTCACGATGACCACGCATTTCCTCAAGAGCTACGCCGAGCTGTGCGTCAAGACCTGTCACCGCCGCAACATCCACGCGATGGGCGGCATGGCCGCGCAGATCCCGATCAAGAACGACGAGAAGGCCAACGCCGAGGCCTTTGCCAAGGTCAAGATCGACAAGGAACGCGAAGCCACCTACGGCCACGACGGAACGTGGGTGGCGCATCCGGGCCTGGTACCGGTGGCGCTCGAAGCCTTCAATCGGTTGATGCCCACGCCCAACCAGATCGCGCTGACCAGGCGCGACGACGTCAAGGTGAGCGCGGCAGACTTGATCAAGTTCGAACCGGAAACGCCCATCACCGAAAAGGGGCTGCGGCTCAACATCAACGTGGCCATCCAGTACATCGGGGCGTGGCTTGCGGGACAGGGCGCGGTGCCGATCTACAACCTGATGGAAGATGCGGCCACCGCCGAGATCTCGCGTTCGCAGGTCTGGCAGTGGATCCGTTCGCCGAAGGGCGTGCTGGACGACGGGCGCAAGGTGACCAAGGTGATGGTCGCCGCACTGATCCCCGAGGAGATGATAAAAATCCGCGAACTGCTGGGCGCCGCATATGGTGCCGGCAAGTACGACACCGCAGCCAAAATCTTCGTCGACCTGGTCGACAACGACACGTTCATCGAGTTTCTGACACTGCCGGCGTACGACCTGATCGACTAAGGTCGGACATCCGAGAACCCCGTAGGCGAGGCTTCAGCCTCGCGGGTTCAATACGGCGTT